>DASZEI010000394.1:0-3463 GCA_035940975.1 Jatrophihabitans sp.
CGGCGCCTGGACCGACATCCCCGGCGAAGTCACCGCCAACCAACCATCCCAAACCACCCTGACCGTCAAGCAATCCCGCGGCACCCTCATCGCCCCACGCTGAGCCGGCACCGCAGGAGGCACTTTACGGATAAGGGGCACGGTTTGCTCAATACTGCGAGAGGCGTATACACCTGGATCTCGGCGGTGAGGTCCAAGGAGGCGAAATTCCCTATTAAGGCTGCGAGCCAGCTGAGCTCGTGCCGCGACACCCACGATGTGGGCTGGACGTACCCACCTCAGCTCTCGGAGATCAGCAACCACGGCTTCGCCGCGAGTGACCGTGCGCAGCTCGCTTAGTGTCGCGTCGATGTCAGCCCCTCCGAGCCGGTTCGGGGTCGAACGCAAGCGTCGTTAGCGCCTAGTGGACCAGTCGACCCACTCGCAAGCCCACCATCTAGCGGACGGGGCGCGTCCGCGATCCGGTGCGCGACCGGCGGGCCGGTGCGGCCGCCGCCTTCTCCCGCTCCTCCTCGGCCCGCTTGACCGCGAACTCGGCCAGCGCCTCGATCAGCGACGCCACGTTGGCGGTCTCCGGCTGCACGTCCACCCGCAGCCCGAACTCGCGCGCCGTCGCCGCCGTCTGCGGACCGATGCAGGCCACCACCGTCCGGTTGTGCGGCTTGCCGGCGATGCCGACCAGGTTGCGCACCGTGGAGGACGAGGTGAAGCACACCGCCTGGAACCCGCCGGACTTGATCGCGTCGCGGATCTCGGCCGCCGGCGGCGCCGCCCGCACCGTCCGGTACGCGGTCACGTCGTCGATCTCCCAACCGCGCTCGCGCAGCCCCTCGGCCAGCGTCTCGGTGGCGATGTCGGCCCGCGGCAGCAGCACCCGGTCGATCGGGTCCAGCACGTCGTCATACGGCGGGAAGTCGGCCAGCAGGCCCTCGGAGGACTGCTCGCCGGACGGCACCAGCTCCGGCCGGATGCCGAACGCCTGCACCGCCTCCGCGGTCTGCTCCCCCACGCAGGCGATCTTCACGCCGGCGAACGCCCGGGCGTCCAGGCCGAACTCCTCGAACTTCTCCCGGACCGCCTTGACCGCGTTGGTCGAGGTGAACACGATCCACTCGTACCGGCCGGTGACCAGGCCCTTGATCGCGCGCTCCATCTGGGTCGGCGTGCGCGGCGGCTCGACCGCGATGGTCGGCACCTCCACCGGCACCGCGCCGAACTCGCGCAGCCGCTCGCTCATCGCGCCGGCCTGCTCCTTGGTGCGAGGCACCAGGATCTTCCAGCCGAACAGCGCCCGCGACTCCCACCAGGCCAGCTTCTCCCGCGACGCGGCAGCCTTGCCGATGCTCAGCACCACCACGCCACACATGCCGGTGGCCGACAGCTCGGCCTCGGACAGGTTGCCCGCCACCGTCACCTGAGCCGTCGTGGTGCCGGCGCAGGTCACCGCCACCGGGCTGTCCGGCTTGAGCCCGGACGCGACCAGCTGCTCGGCCACCGAACCGACCTCGGCCGCGTCGACGGTCAGCACCAGGGTGCCGGGCGCCGCGGCCAGCTGCTCGAAGTCGACCGGACCCTGCCGCAGGTCGACCTCGGTACGAACCGGGCCGCCGGGCACCCCGGCGTAGGTCGCGGTCGCCGCCGACACCGAAAGCGCCGGGACCACCTCGAACGGCACCGTGGTCTTGGCAACGGCCAGCGCCTCACGGGTGACGGCGTCGGACCCGAACGGGTCACCGGCCACCACCCGGGCCACCACCACGCCGTTGCGAGCCTCGGCCAGCAGTGCCTTGGCGGCTTCGGCCGGTATCGGCTCGGCAGGACGGATCTCGCCGGTAATCAGAGCCCGTACGGCGCTGGAGACCGAAGCGTCGACATAGGCCACCTCGGCCGATGCCAGCACCTCGGCGGCGCGGACGGTGAGCAATCCAGCGTCGCCCGTGCCGGTGCCCACGAAGGACACCCTGCCAACGGACTTACGCGCTCTGGTCATTTCGAGCTCCCCATCATGATGTTCGCGCCGAGATCGATCAGCTCAGCGGCCAGCCGCTGCCCGATCTCCTCGGCAGTGTTGAGTGGACCGGACGCCGACAACCGGACGGCGTCGCTGCCGTCGATCGCGGTGACCGAGCCACGAAGGAAAACTTCGAGCACGCCGTCATCGCCCTCGGTGACTTCGGCGAGTGCCCCCACCGGGGCGGTGCAACCTGCCTCCAGGGCAGTGAGCAGCGACCGCTCGGCAGCCACTGCCGACCGGGTCAGGTGGTCATCGAGCGGCGCCAGCAATGCCCTGGCCTCCTCGTCGGACTCCCGGCACTCGACGGCGAGCGCGCCCTGCGCGGCTGCCGGCAGCACCTGGATCGGGTCCAGCAGTTCGGTGATGGCCTCGCTGCGGCCGAGCCGGTGCAGGCCGGCCACCGCGAGCACCACCGCATCGAGCTGGCCGCCGCCGACCCGCGACAGCCGGGTGTCGACGTTGCCGCGGATCGGCACGATCTCCAGGCCCAGGTCCAGCGCGCGCAACTGCGCGGTACGGCGCGGTGAACCGGTGCCGACCCGGGCCCCGGCGGGCAGCTCCAGCAGGCTCAGCCCGTCCCGCGCGCACAGTGCGTCCCGGGGATCCTCGCGCGGCGGAACGGCGGCCAGCGCGATGCCGGGCGCCGCAGCGGTCGGCAGGTCCTTGAACGAGTGCACCGCGACGTCGATCTCGCCGGCCAGCAGCGCCTCGCGCAGCGCGGAGACGAACACCCCGGTGCCACCGATCTCCTCCAGCGGCTGCGCCGATCGGTCACCCTCGGTCGAGACCAGGACGGTCTCCACCGGCACGTCCGGATTGCTACCGGCGAAAGCGTCGACCACCAGCTGGGCCTGGGTGCGGGCCAGCAGGCTGGCCCGCGTGCCGACCCGGATGGTGCGAGTCGTCATCATCTACTCGATCACCGTCCCGGGTGCGCCGGTGCCGTCCGAAGAACCGATGCCGTCCGAAGAACCGATGCCGTCCGAAGAACCCATGCCGTCCGAAGAACCGTCCGAGTCGTCCTCGTCGTAGGAGTCGGCATCCACCAGCTCGGCGTGCCGGACCGCGGTGACCGAGCCTGGCCTGGCCGGATCGAGGTCGAACAGCTCGCGCAGCGCGGCCGCGTAGGAGTTGCCCTCCGGTGTGGCGGCCAGCTCCTTGACCCGGACGGTCGGGGCGTGCAGCACCTTGTCCACCGCGCGGCGTACCGCGCTGGCCAGCTCCTCGCGCACCGCGGGCTCCAGGCCGGGCAGCCGGCTGTCGAGGCGCACCAGCTCGCTGTCCACCACCTGAGCGGCTCGGGCCCGCAGCGCGGTGACGGTCGGCGCGACCGCCCGGACCTGCCTGCTGGTCAGATAGCTGCGCAACTCGGCGGCCACGATCGCCACCGCGGCCGCCACCTCGGCGTCGCTGACCATCGCCCCGGAGTTGCGCAGCACGTCGAGATCG
>DASZEI010000395.1:0-3741 GCA_035940975.1 Jatrophihabitans sp.
AGACGGGTCAGGTCATCAAGGTCCGCTCCGTCGGCGTCTTCACGTTCGATGGCGACCAGATGCTCGCGGAGAAGCTCTACGCCGACGTCTCGCCGCTCGTGCCGTTCATGCCCTGGCTCGCCGACGCGTAGCCCGCGCAACGCGGACGTCGGCTTCGGAGCGGGGGTCAGCGGGCGGGGGTCAGCGGGCGGGCGTCAGCGGGCCGGGGTCAGCGGGCCGGGTCAGCGGGCGGGGGTCAGCGACTTGCCGACGTTCGTGCCGAAGATCCGCTCCAGGGCGTACTCGACGTCATAGCGCCAGGACACCGTCGAGCGCAGCTCCATCCGCAGCCGCGGGTAGGCCGGATGCGGGCGCACCGTCTTGAAACCCACCGAGCGCAGGTAGTCGGCCGGCATCAGGCAGCCGCGCGAGATCGGCCCGGTCGAACCGAACGCCTCGATCGCCTTGACGCCCCTGGGCACCAGCTCGGCGGCCACCGCCTGGGCCAACATCCGGCCGATGCCGCCGGAGCGCCAGTGCGGCAGCACGTAGGCGTTCAACAGCAGCACCGCGTCGCCGGACACCGGTGAGGTGGGAAACGACATGGAGCGGGGCACGAACCCGGGCGGGGCAAACATCGCGTACCCGGCCGGCTCGCCGCCGGCGTAGGCCAGCTTGCCGCAACTGCCCCAGTCCAGCAGCGTCGCCGACAGCCAGGCCTCCTTGGCCAGCTTCGCCTCGTCCGCGGCCATCGGCCGGGGATCGGCCAGCGGGCCCAGCTCCCAGAACAGGCAGGTTCGGCAGCCTCCGGGCAGGTCCTCGAGGTTGTCCAGGGTGAGTGGGACCACCCGGCGCGACACCGACATGCCGCCTAGCTAAGCGGACGCGGGTCGTAACTGTCCAGGAACGTCGCCAGCCGCCCGATCGCCTCGGTCAGGATGCCGGCATGGGGGAGCGTGACGATGCGCAGATGGTCCGGATCGGGCCAGTTGAACCCGGTTCCCTGCACCAGCAGGACGTGCTGGGCGCGCAGGAAGTCCAGCACGAAGCGCTGGTCGTCGGCGATCGGGTAGCGCTCGGGGTCCAGCCGGGGAAAGACGTAGAGCGCTCCCTTGGGCTCGACGCAGCTGACGCCGGGTATCGCCCGCAGCGCGGTGACCGCGGCGTCGCGTTGCTCGAGCAACCGGCCGCCGGGCAGCACCAGGTCCCGGATGCTCTGCCGGCCGCCCAGCGCGGTCTGGATCGCGTGCTGGGCCGGCACGTTCGCGCACAACCGCATGTTGGCCAGGATCGCCAGGCCTTCGAGGTAGCTGGTGGCATGCTGCTTCGGCCCCGACGCCATCAGCCAGCCGGACCGGAACCCGGCCAGCCGGTAGGCCTTGGACAGGCCGTTGAAGGTCAGGGTGAACAGGTCCGGTGCCAGCACGCAGAACGGCGTGTGGGTGGCGTCGTCGTAGAGCACCTTGTCATAGATCTCATCGGCCAGCACCACCAGGCTGTGCTGGCGGGCCAGCTCCGCGAACTCCTGCAGCACCTGCTGGGAGTAGACCGCACCGGTCGGGTTGTTCGGGTTGATCAGCACGAGCGCCTTGGTACGCGGGCTGATCTTGGCCCGCAGGTCCGCCAGGTCCGGCTGCCAGCCGGCCGACTCGTCGCAGCGGTAGTGCACCGGCCGGCCACCGGCCAGCGAGGTGGCCGCCGTCCACAGCGGGTAGTCCGGCGCCGGGATCAGCACCTCGTCGCCGTTGTTCAGCATCGCCTGCAGCGACATCACGATCAGCTCGCTGACCCCGTTGCCGAGCCACACGTCATCGACGGTCACCCCGGTGTCCAGGCCTCGCTCCTGGTAGTGCTGCACGACGGCGGTACGCGCCGACAGCACCCCCTGCGAGTCGGAATAGCCCTCGGAGCCGCGCAGGTTGCGGATCACGTCCACCAGGATCTCGTCCGGTGCGGTGAAGCCGAACGGCGCCGGGTTGCCGATGTTGAGCTTCAGGATGGAATGCCCCAGCGCCTCCAGCCGCTTGGCCTCGACCAGCACCGGCCCGCGGATGTCGTAACAGACCTCGGCAAGCTTGTTGGACTGGGTCAGATCCATGCCGAAGAGGGTTTCACACCGGATCTGCCGAGACCATCCCGAGCATTCCCGCAGCCCCCCGTGATACACACCGGGCATGGAATTTAGCGAGGTGGTGCGCAAGCGCCGGATGGTGCGTAACTACGACCCGAGCCGGCGGGTGGCCCGGTCGGTGCTGACCGAGTTGCTGGAACTGGCGATCCGGGCGCCGTCGGCGGGATTCAGCCAGGGCTGGCATTTTCTGGTGCTCGAGACGCCGGAGGACCGGGCGTCGTTCTGGACGGCCAGCAGCGGCGAGCCGGACGCCGAGCCCGACCCATGGCTGCGCGACATGCAATCAGCGCCGGCACTGATCATCGCAATGTCGGACAAAAAGGCGTATTTAGACCGCTATGCGGCCCCTGACAAGGGCTGGACCGACCGGGATGAGGCGCACTGGCCGGTCCCGTACTGGGACATCGATACCGGCATGGCCAGCCTGCTGATCCTGCTCGGCGCTGTCGACCGGGGGTTGGCCAGCTGCTTCTTCGGCGTCCCGGCCGAGCGGCAGGAGCACGTGAAGCAGGCCTTCGGGGTGCCCGGACGGCTGTCTCTGGTCGGGGTGCTCAGCCTCGGCTACCCGGCTCCGGACCGCAGGTCGCCGTCTCTCAAACGGGGGCGGCGACCGGTCACCGAGGTGGCATCGTTCGGCCGGATGCAGCCGGAGACCTGATCAGCTCGAGCCGGACAGCTCCGATGTCCGGTCCGCGGCGGGCGCCGTGGCCAGCTGCGGAGCGATCATCGCGACGATCCGCTCCAGGTCGTCGATGGAGCCGAACTCCACGGTGATCTTTCCCTTGCGCCGGCCCAGCTCGACCTTCACCCGGGTTTCCAGGGTGTCCGACAGCTTGTTCGCCAGTTCGCCGAGGGCCGGTGCGGTGGGCCGGCGGACCGGCTTGGCCCGGCTCTTCGCGGCGCTCCCGGTGGCTGCCAGCGTGACAAGTTCCTCGGTGGCCCGGACCGACAGCCCTTCAGCCACGATCCGGCTCGCCAGCTCGTCCTGCTGGTCGCGGTCCTCCAGGCCGAGCAGGGCCCGGGCGTGGCCGGCGGACAGCACGCCGGCAGCCACCCGGCGCTGCACCGGCACCGACAGATTCATCAGCCGGATGGTGTTGGTCACCTGCGAGCGGCTGCGTCCGATCCGGCTCGCCAGCTCCTCGTGGGTGACGCCGAACTCCTGCAACAACTGCTGGTAGGCGGCCGCCTCTTCCAGCGGGTTGAGCTGGGCCCGGTGGATGTTCTCCAGCAATGCGTCCCGCAGCATCGCATCGTCGGCGGTCTCCCGCACGATGGCCGGGATGGTTTCCAGGCCGGCGGCGATCGCCGCGCGCAGCCTGCGCTCGCCCATCACCAGCTCGAAACCGGTGCCCTGGGCTCGCACCACGATCGGCTGCAGGACGCCGAACTCCTTGATCGAGTGGCTGAGCTCGGTCAGCGCGTCCTCGTCGAAGACCTGCCTGGGCTGCCTCGGGTTCGTGGTGATCTGGTCCGGACGCAGCTGGCGCAGCGTGGTGCCCGGTACCGGAGCCGGGTCGAAGTAGAAGTCGGTGGCCGAGGAGGCAGACAGCGACGACAGCGAGGGCACCCGGTTGACGACCTTGACACCGCCGCCGGACGGGATCGCCGGCTGGACGGTAGCCGCGGTT
>DASZEI010000396.1:0-7185 GCA_035940975.1 Jatrophihabitans sp.
AGCGGCAGCGCGGGAACCCGAGGGCTGGCAGGACGAGGACTGGGACTACGAGACCCAGGAGGCGTTCGGCCGCACCTGGCGCGACGAGGAGCCCGCCGGCGCCGACCGATTCCGGCCGCCGCCCGGAGTTCCCGAGGACGCCGTGCTGCTCGGCGCGCTGCACGATCGAGGCATCGCGATGCTGATCACCGCTGACGCGGTGCTGCTTCCGTCCGGGGGGTTGCGTACCGGCCCGGTGCGCGAGCGCCGGCCGCGCCGGCTGGACCCGCGGGCCGACGCCGGCCAGCGCCGGATCCTCGCCTTCTGGCGGCGGCTGACCGGCACCCGGGTCGACCCGAAGGCGGAGCTCTTCATAGGCGCCGCGGTGGACCCGGCCAGCCTGCGGCAGCCACCGGAACTGCCGCTGACAGCACGCCCGCGAGTCCGGGTCCGGCTGCTCGGAGCCGGAATGGTGCTCGCCGCCTTCGCCGGCTTACCGGCCGCTGTGTACCTGGGCCACCCCGACCTGTACGCCCTGGTAGTGGTGACCGCCGGGTTCGGACAGCTGGCAGCCGCCGGGGCCGTCCGGCTACTCGGTTACCTGCGGCTCAGCCACCACCAGTTCGAGATCACGGCCCTCTGGCGCACCTACTCGGTGCCCTGGGACCGGCTGCACGGGGTCCGCCGGGACGGCGCGGTGCTGTCGGTGGCCTGGCAACCCGACACCATGATCGACGTCGGCCCGTTCGACGATCCGGGCGGCGAGCGCGGCCGGCAGGACCGTGCCGAGCAACTGGGGGCGGCGATGCTGCTCCAGCGCCGGCGGGCGCTGTTGGGCGGCCTGCCCGGACGCGCGACCAGCAGCCGCCCGAGCCCGACCTGGCTGGTGCTGGCGCTCTACGCCGCGCTGGCCGGGGCGGTGATCCTGCTGCGCTGAGGCGCTCAGCCGGCCGTGCCCACCAGTGGCCGCACGGCGGCGGTGGCGAGCTCGGCCGGCACCGTATGGCCGCCGGCGAACTCCCGGTAGTCGAGCGGGTAGCCCGCCGCCCGCAACTGGCCGACGATCCGCCGGCTGCAGCGCTGGATCGGCAGCACGGTGTCGGCATCGCCGTGCGAGATGAAGACGGCCGGCTTGCCGCTGCGGCGACCGGGCACCAGGAACCCGGGCGAGAAGGCCAGGATCCGGCTGAACAGCTCGCCGTTGATCAGCCCGACGGACAGCGCGTACGAGGCGCCGTCGGAGAAGCCGGCCAGCGCGATCCGGGCCGGGTCCACCTCGAACCGGTCGAAGACCTCGACGAGCAGCCGATCCAGCGTCGCGATGTCCGGGCCGAACCCGCCGCCGATGATGTCCCAGCTGTAGTCCCGGGACTTCGGGGCCAGCAGTAGGAACCCGTCGCGCTCGGCGTCGTCGCGCAGCACCGGCAGCACCCGCTCGGGAAGCGAGGTGGCGCCGTGCAGCAGCACCACCAGCGGCAGTGGGCCACCGGTCGCCGCCGGCGGCACGAACAGCGCTGACGCGGCGTCGTCACCGCCGGAATGACCGCTGGCCAGCCGGTGCGGTCCGGCCGGCAGCGGCGGTCGGCTCGGCGTGCCCGGCCGGGCCGACAGCATCCCGGCCTGCCAGCCGAGCTGGGTCTGTGCGGAGAAGGTGGCGCTCACGTCGTCCTCTCGGCGAGTCGATGTCCTGGTGTGTTCGAGGGTGCCACGGCATCGAGGTGTGCGACGAGGGGGCCCGTCCTCGGTTTGACGGTGATCCGAGGGGGCGGGGATCATGTCCATGTCGGGTCAAACCACGTCCCGTGCCACCTGTTCAAGGAGCACTCGTGACTGACAGCTCGTACGGCGCCATGCCGCCCCAGACCCAATCAGCGCGGCCGGTGAGCGGCGGCGGCATGGCCACCGCCGCCCTGGTCCTCGGCATCCTTGCCCTGATCACCTCGATCACCGTCTTCGGCGGGGTGCTGCTGGGGCTGCTGGCGGTGATCTTCGGCGTGATCGGCCTTCGCCGTGCCAACCGGGGCCTGGCGCTGGGCCGGGGCCGGGCGATCGCGGGAATCATCCTGGGCTTGCTGGGCATCCTGGTGGCCGGCTTGCTGATCGCGGCCGGCCTGTCCATCCTCAACTCGGAGGAAGGCAAGAACCTGAAGGACTGCCTGCGGGACGCCGGCAGCAACCAGAGCCAGGTACAGCAGTGCCAGGACGAGTTCCGCGACCAGGTCGGCGGCAGCTGAGCCCGGTTCCGCGACCAGGTCGGCGTAGCTGAGCCCGGTTCCGCGACCACGTCACACCCGGCGGCCGGCCGGTGTCTTCATGTCGAACCCGTGGACACCCAGGAGGAGACATGAGCAGCACGACCCGGATCCCCAAGGCTGAGATCACCGGCGCCTACGGGGCGCTGGCGAAGAAGTTCAGCAAGAAGCAGTTCGGCGCGGTGCCGGACCCGCTCGGGGTGATGTGGCACAACCGCCCGGTGCTCAAGAGCTACCTCGCGATCGGCGGCAAGGCGGCGAAGTGGAGCGCGTGTGACCCCGGCCTGAAGGCGTTCGCCCACCTGGCCGTCGCGTCGCTGGTGGGGTGCACCTGGTGCCTGGACCTCGGCTACTTCGAGGCCCACCACAAGAATCTCGACCTGGACAAGGCCCGCGAGGTGCCGCGCTGGCGCGAGTCCGAGAAGTTCACGCCGCTCGAGCGTGACGTTCTCGACTACGCCGAGGCGATGACCCGGACGCCTCCCACGGTGACCGACGAGCTCTCGGCGCGGTTGCTGAAGGCGCTGGGCGCGCCGGCGCTGGTGGAACTCACCGCCTACGTCGCGTTGGCGAATCTGTGGACCCGCTCCAACACCGCGTTCGGCATCGAGTCGCAGGGCTTCGCGGCGAGCTGCAGCCTGCGACCCCTCGCCGAGCCGACTGGCGCCCTACCGTCTGCGACATGAGCCTTGACCGGTTCGTGAGTCACCGGCGGCTGCTGTTCACCGTCGCCTACGAGATGCTGGGCTCAGCCGCGGATGCCGAGGACGTGGTGCAGGAGACCTGGCTGCGGTGGGCCGAGGTCGATCAGGCCGAGGTGCGTGACCCGCGCGCCTACCTGGTCCGCATCGTCACCCGGCAGGCGCTGAACCGGCTGCGCACGCTGGCACGCCGGCGCGAGGAGTACGTCGGGGAGTGGCTTCCCGAACCGCTGCTCACCAGCCCCGACGTGGCCGAGGACGTCGAGCTGGCCGACAGCGTCTCGATCGCGATGCTGACCGTGCTCGAGACACTGGGTCCGGCCGAGCGCGCGGTGTTCGTGCTGCGGGAGGTGTTCGACACGTCGTACGACGAGATCGCCGCCGCCATCGACAAGTCGCCGGCCGCGGTCCGCCAGATCGCGCACCGGGCGCGCGAGCACGTGGCCGCTCGCCGGCCGCGGGTGCGGGTCAGCCGCGCCGAGCAGCGAGCGGTCGTCGAGCGGTTCCTGGCCGCGCTGCGCAACGGCGACGTCCAGGGCCTGCTCGACGTGCTCGCGCCCGAGGTCGTGCTCCGCTCCGACGGCGGCGGCGTGGTGGCCGCGGCCCGGCACCCGATCGAGGGTGCCGAGGGCGTGGCGCGGTTCCTCGCCGCGTTGGCGAAGGTCGCCCCCGGTGCCCGGCTCGACACGGTGTGGCTCAACGGCGCGCCGGCCGCCCGGATCGATTTCGACGGCGACATCACCGCGGTCAGCCTGGTGATCGAGGACGGCCGGATCAGCCGGATCTACGCGATCCGCAACCCGCACAAGCTGACCCGCCTCGGGATGGAGGCGCAGCTGAGCCGTTAGACGAATGGGGCGCACCTCGGTGGCTGTTGTACCAAGATGGGCCGTATGACTCTGCACCTTGCCACCACCCCGGCCGCCAACGCCTTCCTGGCCGACGACCCGCTGGCCCTGCTGGTCGGCATGCTGCTGGACCAGCAGATCCCGATGGAGAAGGCCTTCACCTCACCGCAGGTGCTGGCCGAGCGGATGGGAGTGCCCCGGCTGGATGCCGGGCAGATCGCCGATTACGACCCGGCCGCGTTCGAGGAGCTGTTCCGGCAGGTGCCGGCGCTGCACCGGTTCCCGGCCGCGATGGCCAAGCGGGTGCAGGAGCTCGCCCGGGCGCTGGTCGAGCAGTACGACGGCGACACGGCCGCGGTGTGGACCACCGCCGCGGACGGCCGCGAGCTGGTGAAGCGGATTTCCGGCCTGCCCGGCTTCGGCCAGCAGAAGGCCCGGATCTTCACCGCGCTGCTCGGCAAGCAGTTCGGCGTCCGTCCGGCCGGCTGGGACACCGCCGCGGCGGCCTACGGCGAGTCCGGGTCGTTCCGGTCGGTCGCCGACGTGGTGGACGGCGAGTCGCTGAAGAAGGTCCGGGAGTTCAAGAAGCAGGCCAAGGCCGCCGCCAAGGCCGGTACTCCGTAGCGCTGATGCTGTCCCGCGGCGCCGATCAGTGCTTGGCTGGTGGGGTGCTGCATCATTCGGGCAGGCAGCGCTACGCCGACCGGGACGAGGCCGGCACCGTGTTGGCCGAGCGGCTGGCTCAGCAGCTGGCCGGCGATGCCGCACTGGACCGGCCGCTGGTGCTCGGCCTGCCGCGCGGTGGCATCCCGGTCGCCGGCCGGGTGGCCAGTGCCCTGGGCGCGCCGCTGGACGTGCTGCTGGTGCGCAAGGTCGGCCTGTTCGAACAGCCGGAACTGGCGATGGGCGCGGTGGCGGCGATCGGTGACCGGACCGCGGTGGTCCGCAACGAGCCGGTACTGCGGCAGCGCCGGGTGCCACCGGAGGAGTTCGCCGCCGCCTGCCGCGCGGCGCTGGAAACCCTGCGTCAGCAGGCCAGCCGCTACCGCGGTGACCGGCAACCCCTGGAGCTGGCAGCCCGGCCGGTGATCGTGGTGGACGACGGGCTGGCCACCGGTGCCACCATGCGAGCCGCCGTTGCCGCCCTGCGCGCCAGCGGCGTCGGCCGGCTGGTGCTGGCGGTGCCGATCGGCTCGCCGCGGACCTGCCAGGCGCTGGCCGGGCAGGTGGATGCGCTGGTCTGCCCCTGGCAGCCGCCGGACTTCCGCTCGGTGAGCCAGGGCTACCGGGACTTCGGGCAGACCAGCGAGGCGACGGTGATCCGGATCCTGGCCGGCTCCGGCTGAGCGGTTGGCGATACTTGCCCGGTGACGACGACGCTGCTGACCGGTATCGGGCTGCTGGCCACCCAGACCTCGGACGACGGCTGCGACCAGCCCGGCGAGATCGCCGACGCGGCCGTCCTGATCGACGGTGACCGGCTGGCCTGGATCGGCCCCGCTGCCCGGGCGCCGGCCGCCGACAGCGCCGTCGACCTGGGCGGCCGTTGCGTCCTGCCGGGATTCGTCGACTCGCACGCCCACCTGGTGTTCGCCGGCGACCGGTCCGAGGAGTTCGCCGCCCGGATGACCGGCCAGCCCTATACGGCGGGTGGCATCCGTTCGACGGTGGCCGCCACCCGGGCCGCCTCCGACGAGCAGTTGCGGGCGAACCTGGCCCGGCTGGCGGCCGAGTTGCGGGCGGCCGGGGTGAGCACCTTCGAGTGCAAGTCCGGCTACGGCCTGGACGTCGCCACCGAGCAGCGCTCGGTCCGGATCGCCGCCGAGCAGACACCCGAGGTCACCTACCTCGGCGCGCACGTGGTGCCGGCCGGCATCGACCGCGGCGATTACCTCGACCTGGTGTGCGGGCCGATGCTTCAGGCCTGCTCGGCGCATGCCCGCTGGGTGGACGCGTTCTGCGAGCAGGGCGCTTTCGACGTGGACGAGAGCCGGGCGGTGCTGCGGGCCGGCCTGGCCGCCGGACTCACGCCCCGGTTGCACGCCAACCAGCTGACCGCCGGCGGCGGGGTCGCGCTGGCCGTCGAACTCGATGCCGCCAGCGCCGATCACTGCACCCACCTGTCGGCTGCCGACATCGACGCGCTGGCCGGCTCGTCCACCGTGGCGACCCTGCTGCCGCTGGTCGAGTTCTCCACCAGGTCGCCCTACCCCGACGCCCGTCGCCTGCTCGATGCCGGCGCGGTGGTGGCGCTGGCCACCGACTGCAACCCCGGCTCCGGGTTCTCCACCTCGATGCCGCTGGCCATCGCGCTGGCCGTCCGCGAGATGCGGATGACCCCGGCCGAGGCGGTCTACGCGGCCACCGCCGGCGGTGCCCAGGCGTTGCGGCGCGAGGACATCGGCCGGCTGGCGGTGGGCCTGCGCGCCGACCTCATCGTGCTGGACGCGCCCAGCTACCTGCACCTTGCCTACCGGCCGGGGGTGCCGCTGGTCAGCAGGATGTGGCTGGCCGGCAAGGAAATCCCGCTGTCCTAAAGTGCCGACTTCAGCTCGGGGCTGTGCCACACTCTGGATCGTGACCAGGCCGACTATTGGCGGATATGCGCCCAATGAGCTGGACACGGCGGCCGTGCCCGGCGGAACCGTCGCGGTGGAAAGCGATGCGGTCCACCGCGATCCGGTCGACAGCGATTCGGCGCCGATGACGTTCGGCCAGCTGTCGGTGTGGCGCGACATCACCGGGTTGTCGCGCAGCCGATGGCACGAGGCCAACGTCATCCACAGCTTCCCGTTCCCGCGGCCGGTGTCGCGGGTGGAGCTGAGTCAGGTCCTGACCCGGCTCTACACCAAGCACCACTCACTGCGAACGGTCTATGACGTCGACGATCCGGCGCACCCGAGGCAACGGCTGCTGCCGCCGGAGCCCGTGGACGACGTCGAGGTCTGCTACCGCGACGAAGCGGACCTGGCGACGACGATGGACGAGCTGGCCAGCCGGTCCTTCGACGTGCGACGTGATCGCCAGCTCCGAGTGCTGGCCGTCTCTGACGGACCTCGATCGGCTGATCCGACTGAGCCGAACATCAACCGGATCGTGTTGTGCGTGCACCACATCGCCTGCGACGGCTGGTCGATGGGCCTGCTGATGCGGGACATCAACGCGCTGCTGGGAATGGGCCGCGAGGAAGTGCCGGAAGCCGAGCATTCCTTGCTCGCCATCGGGCAGGAGCAGCACTCGGATCCGTCCTGGCAGCGCAAGCTCAAGGCCACCCAACGGTATTTCCGAGCGGTGCACGAGGCAGGCAGCACCAACTTCCGGGATTTCGATACCAGCGTCGGCGCGCTGCAGGTCTCGATCGCGTCCCGGGACGTGTTCGAGCCCGCGCAGGCCCTCGCCGACTCG
>DASZEI010000397.1:0-2492 GCA_035940975.1 Jatrophihabitans sp.
CACCGCGGCCGCCGGGCGATCCTGTTCCACTCCCTGATCACCGACGACACCGTGCCGATCCTCTACGACTGCCTGCGCCGGTCCGGGCACACCGACCGGACCGACCTGGTGCTCTCGACGGTCGGCGGCGCCATTCCCAGCACCCGGCAGGTGGCCATGCTGGTGCGCGAGTTCACCGACGAGCTGAGCATCCTGGTGCCCTACCGAGCCAGATCCGCCGGCACCCTGCTGTGCCTGAGCGCCGACGAGCTGGTGCTCGGACCGCTCGCCGAGCTGGGACCGATCGACTCCCTGATGGGCTCCGACGGCGCGCCCGCGACCGACACCCCCGGCACCATCTCGGCCGAGGACATCCGCGCGTTCCGCGCCATGGCCGAGGACTGGTTCGGGATCGAACGGCCCGAGGACCGGCTGCAGGTGCTGGCACTGCTCGCGGCCCGGATCTTTCCGACGTCGCTGTCCTCGTTCTACCGCTTCGACAAGCTGATACGCGAGGTCGCCGCCGAGCTGCTGAGCTTCCAGCTGCCTGGTGAGCACCGGCAGGCCGAGCGGAACGCGGTCGTCGACCGGCTGGTCAGCGGATACCACAGCCACGACGCGGTGATCTCGCGCCGCGACGCCCGGACGCTGGGCCTGCGGGCGGTGGACGCCTCGCCGGCCGAGGAAGAGCTGCTGTGGTCGCTGTGGCAGGCCGTGCACTCGCCGGCGCACGGAGATTCCGATTCCAAGGAGCAGGTGATCGGAGTTCTCGCCGGCGCCGACTTCGCTGCTCGGCACGTCGTGCACCGCAGCTTCGACGCAGCGCCCGACGGTACGCGCCCGGACCGGTCGCCGGTCGCCGTGCACGCCGGCTGGGAAGTCAGCGGGTAGGGAGGGCAGATGGACTACCTGTCAGCGCTGGCGTTCTGCCGGTGGGCGATCGGGCTCACGTTCGCGGTATCCGCGCTGGGCAAGGCGAGGTCGATGACGGACTTCCGCGCCGCCATCGAAGACTTCGGCATGTTGCCGCGCCGCGCGATAGGTCAGGTCGCCGCCGCAACGGTCGCCACCGAGGGACTGGTCGTGCTGCTGCTGGCCCTCGGGCGGGGCTGGGCCACGGCCGGCTTCGTACTGGCCCTGGCATTGCTCGCGGCGTTCTCCGCGGTGCTGGTGGCTGCCCTGCGCCGCAAGGCGGCCGTGAGCTGCAACTGCTTCGGTACCAGCCAACGGCCGATCAGCTTCTACGACGTGGCGCGCAACGGCTGCCTTGCGCTGTGCTGCCTGGGCGGGCTGTGGAGCCGGCACGCCGCGACCGGGAACGCTCCGGAGCCGGCCCTGGTGCTGGCGCTGGCCCTGATGGCCGCGACCTTCCTGGTGGTCGTGTCGAACCTGGAGGACATCGTCGAACTGCTGCGCAAGCCCTACGTCGTCGACTGATCGAAAGGCCGGAGCGAAGATGCACTCGAGCGTGGGCGCCTGGCAGGTGGTCGCCATCGCCGGCTGGGCGGTGCTGCTGCTGAACCTGCTGCTCACCCTGCGGGTGGTGCGCTGGCTGCGTTCGATGCAGCGAGCCCAGCAGCTCGACAGCGAACGTGCCGAGCTTCCGGAACTGCCGCTAGGTGAACCGGCGCCGGACTTCTCGGCCAGGGACCTCACCGGCCGGTCGGTGCGCTCGGAGGACTATCGCGGCCGGGAGACGGCGCTGGTCTTCATGTCCCCGCACTGCGCGCCGTGCCGCCGCGAGATCCCGGCCTTGCTGAGGTTGGCAGCCCTTGCCCGACAGCGCGCCGGCGCGGAGATCCTGCTGGTCAGCGATGTCGGCGCCGGCGAGACCCAGGCCTGGCTCGACAAGATCTCCGACGAGGACCAGGTCGAACTGACGGTTCCGGTGCTGCTGGCCTCCCGCAACACCTCGCAGTTCCACGCCCGGTACAACCCGCGGGCGGTGACGCCGTACTTCTGCCATGTCGACCGGGACGGCAACGTCACCGCACGAGGCGGCCTGCACTCGCCGGCCTGGGCGGCCATCGCCCGCAGGTGGGACGCCGCGGCCCAGCCCGGCCGCGACGCCCGCCGGATGCGGTAAACGGGCCGTGTCGCCTCGCTAGCCGGCCGGCGATGGCCGAAACCCGGGCTGCGGGACTGAGCCCGCGAACCTGCCCCAGACAGCGCGATGGCCCCGTCCGGCGGGACGGGGCCATCGCGGTCTGAGCCGGGCGCCGAGGCCCGCTGTCGATCAGATTAGGCGTCGCACTTGTACCCGCCGTTGTGGTAAGTGCCCGACGTGGTGCAGTAGCTGCCGTAGGCGTTGCAGTACCTGCCGTAGCTGATCTTGCTGCAGTGCAGGACGGCTACCGCCTTGCCGTCGCCGCCCCAGACCGAGGTCTGGGTACGCGGGTCGTAGCTGAATTCGACTTCCTCGACGGCGAATTCGACCGGCCTTGCCACGCGGAACGCGAATAGCTGACTGTCCATGGCCACTTCCTTATTCCGGGCACGAGGCCCAACTCTCG
>DASZEI010000398.1:0-5985 GCA_035940975.1 Jatrophihabitans sp.
CGGCGGCCTGTTCTTCGGCTATCTCGGCCTGACCGCCGCGATCCCGGTGCTGCCCGGCTTCGTCCGGGACCGCTACGACGCCTCGGACTTCCTGATCGGTCTGGTGGTCACCGCCACCGCGCTCACCGCGCTGCTGATCCGGCCGCTGGCCGGCGGCCAGGCCGACTACCGGGGCAATCGGCTGGTGATGCAGGCCGGTGCGGTGCTGCTGGCGCTCGGCGGCCTGGCCTACTTCCTGCCGATCGGGCTGGCCGGCCTGGTGGTGGACCGGCTGATGCTGGGCGTCGGAGAAGCGGCGCTGTTCACCGCCGGCGCGGTCTGGGTGGTCTCGCTGGCACCGCATACCCGGCGTGCGCAGCTGATCGGGCTGTACGGCGTGAGCATGTGGGGCGGTATCTCGGCCGGCACCTTCCTCGGCGCGCTGCTGCGCAGCCTGAGCTACCAGGCGGTCTGGACCCTGTGCATGCTCGCGCCGCTGGTGGGGCTGGCGTTGATCAGCTCGGCACCGGCTCCGGCCCGCCCGACCGGGCCGCGCAAGCCGACCGGGCTGATGCTGCGCCCGGCGCTGACGCCCGGGCTGGCGCTGGCCCTGGCCGCCGGCGGCTACGCGGCGCTGGCCGCCTTCGTGGTGCTGCACCTGGATGATCGCGGCATCGGCTCCGGCGTCGTGGTGCTCAGCTGCTTCAGCCTGGTCTACGCCGGCACCCGGCTGTTCATCGGCCGGTTCCCCGACAAGTACGGCCCGCGGCGGGTGGCCACGGTGTGCGCCTGCTGCGAGGCGGTGGGCCTGCTGATCATCGCCGCCGCCCCGAACCTGCCGGTCGCCATCCTCGGCAGCCTGGTGATGGGTGTCGGGTTCTCGCTGCTGCACCCGTCGCTGGCGCTGATGGTGATGAACCGCACCGACCGGAGCCAGCAGGGGGCGGCGCTGGGGGCCTACACCTCGTTCTGGGATCTGGGCGTGGCAGTGTGGGGCCCGGTGGGCGGCGTGATAGCCGGCGCCCTGGGATACGAGGCCGTTTTCGTGGTCGGTGCCTGCTGCGCCGGGGTGTCCGCGGCGATGGCCCTGCTGATCGCCGAGCCGAGCGCTCAGCCCGTGACGGTGGCCTAGATGGGACAGCCAGTGGAGGATTCGGAGATCACCATCCTGTGCATCACAGGATGGTGCCGCAACGGCAGCACGATCATGGGCAACATCCTCAACGAGGTGCCCGGCTTCTTCCACGTCGGTGAGCTGCACTTCCTGTGGAAGAACTCCGCAGGCCTCGGGGTGAACAACCTGTGCGGCTGCGGGGCCACGCTGCCCGAGTGCCCGGTCTGGTCGGAGATCCTGCCGGTCGGCCGGCCGGACGGCGTCTCGCCGGCTGACCACGCCAGGAACGTGATCCGCCGCCAGCGCGCGGCGGCGCGGACCAGGCATACCTGGCGGATCCTGCGCAACGGCATCGACTCCACCGACCTCACCGAGCACGCCGAGTTGATGGCGGGCGTCTACCGGGCGGTCGCCGAGCGGACCGGCTCGCGGGTGCTGGTGGACACCACCAAGATCCCGGGTGAGGCGGCCGTGCTGCCGCGGCTGCCGGGCATCCGGACGGTGTTCGTGCACCTGGTCCGTGACCCGATGGCGGTGTCCAACTCCTGGCGGACGCCGAAGGACTACGTCTACACGATGCCGGCGAGCAAGAACACCGCGTACTGGCGGGCCTTCAACATCGCCTCCCGGGCCATCCTGCGCCGCTACCCCCAGCAGTCGATGCTGCTGCGCTACGAGGACTTCATCGCCGACCCGGCCGGCACGGTCGACACACTGCTGCGCATGTGCGGTGCCGACCCGGCCGGCAACCCGGTGCAGGGGCAGACCGTCTCGCTGAACACCAACCACACCGTGACCGGCAACCCGGATCGGTTCCGCCACGGCGAGACGGTGATCCGGCCGAAGGACGACTCGTGGCGCACCGGCCTGCCCCGGCTGGCGCGGCTGGCCACCATGGTGGTGGCGTGGCCGATGGCCTGGCGCTACGGCTACCGCGCCACCGGCGGCCTCCGGGTGCCCGCCCGGCCGGCCCGGCCCCTGATCGATCCGGCAGTGGCCGCCGAATCAACTGTGAAGGACGGGGTCCGTGGATCTGGGTCTTGAGGGCAAGGTGGCGCTGGTCGCCGGCGGCTCCAGCGGGATCGGCCTGGCGGTAGCCACCGAGCTGGCCCGCGAGGGCGCGCACGTGGCGATCGCGGCCCGGGGCGCCGACCAGCTGCAGGCGGCCGTCGGCGGCCTGCGTGAGGTGGCCCGTGGCGGCCGGATCACCGGTACCAGCCTCGACCTGACCGACTCCGACGCCGTCCGACGCTGGGTGGATGAGGTGGCTGCCGAGTTCGGGGCGCTGCACATCGTGCTGGTGAGCGGCGGCAGCCCGCCGATCGGTCCGGCCTCCCGGTTCGGGCTCGAGGACTACCAGGCGGCGGTGGACCGGGTGCTCTACCCGGCGCTCACCCTGGCACTGACCGCGATCCGGCACCTGCGCGAGGCGGGCTGGGGGCGGCTGCTGTTCGTGGCATCCGAGACCGCGGTCGCGCCGATCGCGCCGCTGACGCTGTCCGGGGTCACCAGGGCGGCGATCGTGCGCTTCGCCCAGGGGCTGGCCGCGGATCTGGGCCAGGCGGGCATCACGGTCAACGTGCTGGCACCCGGCACCGTGCGCACCCCGCCGATCGAGCGGGCCGCGGCCCGGCTGGCGCCCGACAGCAGCAAGATCGAGGCCACCCTGGCAGCGATCGGAGCGCACTGCGCGCTGGGCCGGCTGGCCCGTCCGGAAGAGATCGGCGCGGTGGCCGCGTTCCTGGCCAGCGAGCGTGCCTCGTTCGTCACCGGCGCCGTCCACCTGATCGACGGCGGGGCCAGCGTGGTCGGCCCGGACCTGCCGCACCTGACCGGCACCGCCCCCGACACCTTCACCTGAGCGCGGTTCCACCACCGCGAGCACGCACGTTCACGAAAGGGAGATCATGACCAGCACCGGCCAGCGCTTCACCGAGCAGGACGTCGAGAGCTTCTTCGACCAGACCCACCAGACCTACCTGAACTTCTGGGACAGCGAGGGCGTGCTGCACACCGGCTATTTCAACGGCGAGTACGACCACGACTACCACGCGGCGGCCGAGCGCACCTCGGACGTGGTGGCCACCGAAGCCGGCATCAACGCCTCGTCCTACGTCCTGGACGTCGGCTGCGGGTGCGGGCCGTTCCTGGTCTACCTGGCGCGGCGCTTCGGTTGCCGCGGTGAAGGCCTGGACCTGAGCCTGGAGCGGATCAACTTCGCCCGGCAGCAGGTAACCGGCGAGAACGCCGCGCTCGATCTCAACTTCACCCACGGCTCGGCCACCGCGATGCCGTACGCGGACAACACCTTCACCCACGTGGTCAGCCAGGACGCGCTGTGCCTGATCCCGGACAAGCCGAAGACCCACTCCGAGGTGTTCCGGGTGCTGCAGCCCGGCGGCGTCTTCGCGTTCTCGGACTTCCTGCAGCCCAAGCCCGACATCAGCGAGCGCGGCCGCAAGCACGTCTATGACCGGGTGCGCTGGAACAGCGGCTACTCCTTCCTGGGCTACCAGCAGGCGCTGGAGGAGGCGGGCTTCGTGGTCACCCACGCCCGGAACCTGGAACCGCAGATCCGCCAGACCTATCGGGTGATCGGCAAGGCCGCGACCGAGCGGGCCGCCCAGACCGACGACCCGGCTGCCCGTGACTGGATGCTGGCCTTCGCCGAGTCCTGTGGTGAGATCGAGCTGGCGATCGACCGTGGCGAGTTCGGTTGGGGGATCTTCGTCGCCCGCAAGCTGGCCTGACCCGGCTGACCCCGCGCCCGGCGGATTCTCCCGCGAGAAGAAAGGCAGAGATGGCAATCCCTGGTCCCAGTGAGGTCAAGCGAACCCTCGCCGAGGTGGTCGCCGAGCGCAAGCAGCAGATGTCGCCGGGCGGCCGGTTCGTCGAGGCGTACCAGAAGGACGGCCGGGACGCCGCGGTGGACTTCGACGTGACGATCACCGATTCGGTCTCCGGCCACCGGCGCAAGCCCCGTTACCCGACCCGCAACATGCTCAAGGTCGTCAACCTCTCCACCGACGATCGTCGGTTGTACTACCACGAGAGCACCGCACGCCCGGACGAGGCTGAAGTCCCGCACGGCAGGGAACGCCGGGAGCTGGCCAATCACTTCCACGTGTCGCCGGTGCCGGAGCTGCTGACCACCCGGGCCTGGGTGCAACTGCCCGACGGCATCTGGGAGGACCCGGCAGCCTTCGAGGCGTTCATCAACTCCCGGCTGGTGCTCCGGCTCTCGACCGCCGAGAACTACACCATCCTGTGCGGCGAGACCGGGCTGCTCGGCCTGCCCGGCGTTACCCGCATGACGTCCAAGGCGCCGTTCAGCTCGACCATCCTGGCCGCCTGTGACGAGGTCGAGCAGATGGGGTGCACGGCCGACGGCCTGGTGCTCAACCCGGTGGACTACTACCGCTACCTCGAGAACAGCCAGCTGATCGACACCTTGGAGCGCAACGGCGTCTTCATCGTCCGGACCCGGCTGGTGGAGCCGGGCACCGCGCTGGTCGGTGACTTCGGGCATGGCGCCGAGCTCTTCGACGCCGGCCGCTCGACGATCCGGTTCGCCGAGCCCCCGCCCGGGACGTTCACCGAGCCCGGCATCGCCGTGAAGGCGGAGATCTACGAGCGGGTCGTGCTGAACCTGCCGTTCACCTTCTTCCTGGTGAGCCTGTAGGCCGGCATGCCGAACCGGCCCCGGGCCAGCACGTCCAGCACGTCCAGCACGTCCAGCACGTGCTTCGAGCCGGCCGTGCTGGTGATCGGCGGCGGGGTCGCCGGCCTGTGGTGCGCGTACTTCCTGCGGCTGGCCGGGCACACCGTCACCGTGCTGGACCGCAACGCGGTGGGCGACCCGGTCGCCTGCTCGTACGGCAACACCGGTTTCGTGGCCAACGGCGGTGTTCCGCTGGCGGGTCCGGCGGTGCTGCGGCAGGGGCTGTGGTCGGTGCTGCGCCCGGATGACCGGCTGGCGCTGCCGCCGACCCTGGACCGCCGGCGGTTGCACTGGCTGTGGCAGCTGTACCTGGCCGGCCGCCCGGAGCAGGTGCAGCGCAGCGCCGCCTCGATGATGGAGTTCAAGCGGCGCAGCCTGGAGATCCTGCACGAGCTGCGGGTCAGTGACCAGCCGCATCCGGACTTCACCGCCACCGGCGTGGTGCAGGCCTACAAGAGCGCGGACGGCTTCGCCCGGGCCCGCCGGGCGCTGCCGCGGGCGGTGGCCAGCGGGATCCGGCTGCGCGTCCTGGAGCCCGACGAGCTGCGGGCGCTGGAACCGGACACCGAGTTCGACATCGCCGGTGCCCTGTACAACGAGGGTGGCGGCTTCCTGCGGGTGCCCGACTTCGTGGTCTCGATGGCCCGGACGCTGGCCGGGATGGGCGTCGAGATGGTCGAGGGCTGCACGATCGACGGCTTCGAGGTGTCCGGGCGTACCGTCACCGGCTTGCGCACCAGCCTCGGGGACTTCCGGCCACGCGAGATCGTGGTGGCAGCGGGCAGCTGGTCGGCGATGCTGGCCCGGATGCTGGACGTGGATCTGGAGCTGCAACCGGTCCGGGGCTACACCATCACGGTGCGCAGGCCGGACAACGGGCCGCGCGGGCTGGTACTGCTGGTGGAAGGAACGGTGGCGGTGCGGCCGTTCCATGATCAATTGCGTTACGGAGGCGACATGGTGCTGGCCGGCATGAATACCTCGATCGCACGGCGGCGGGTCGCGCGGGTGCTGCGCACCGTGCACGCCCACCTGCCCGCGATGCAACGCACCGAGACGGTGCAGGTGTGGGCCGGGCTGCGGCCCTGCACCCCGGACAGCCTGCCGTTCATCGGGCGGGCGCCGGCCTACGACAACGTCACCGTGGCCGCCGGCCACGGGCACAACGGCA
>DASZEI010000399.1:0-1919 GCA_035940975.1 Jatrophihabitans sp.
CCGTCGCGATGCGCACCGACAAACGCGAGTTCATCTTTCGGGGCACCATCGACGTCGCCTCGATCAAGATCTGGCTGCGGACCCCCGCCAACCAAGATCCGCCAGACACGCCCTAGCCCGGATCTTGCATGGCTCGGTCGCAGGAGCCTCGCAGCGGGTGCTTGACCGCTGTGGTCGGTGATTCTGGGTTCGGGGTGTGACAGATGGCCCCGTGTCGTCGGGGTGGTCGCCGGGTTCCACGGGCCCGGGTGCTGCGGTGGGTCGTCGGGACGGTGTCGCCGTGCTCAGCCGGGAGCGGCCAGAGCATCGAGTCTGCGGAGGCCGTCGAGGGCCAGGTCGGTGAATGGTGCCGGCTGGGCGAGGTGCAGCCAGGTGCGCCGGCCGGTGGCGGCGAGGCGTCCGGCGATGGAGAGCAGTCGCAGGCGGAGGCGCTTGGGTTCCCAGCGCCGGGCGGCGTGACTGGTCAGGGCGAGGGTCTGCATCCATGCGGTGAGGTCCCCGGCGAGGGCGACGATGGCGCACCAGATCTCGTTCTGGCCAAAGTCGTGCAGTGGCAGGTTGGCCAGGCCGCTGTCCTTGGCGCAGCGGATGCGGTCCTCGGCACGGGCGCGGCGTCGGTGGCGCAGTTCCAGGTCGGCCAACTGGCCGCGGGTGGTGTTGGTGACAAACGCGGTGATCCGGTGCCCGTCGCAATCGGTGATCCGCAGCTGCGCGCCGGGGTGCGGGCGTTCCCGGCGGACGATCAGCCGCATCCCCGGCGGCCAGCCCGAGAGGTCGAACATCCCGGTGACCTCGGCGACCCAGGCGCCGGGCCGGATGCGCCGGTCGGCGTCGTAGGCCGGTGTCCACGCCGCCGCCGGGACGGCGGCGAGGGTCCTCTGGATCGTGGCTAGGTCACCGGGCAAGCAGAAGCCGACCGAGTAGGCCAGTCGGCGGCGGGTCAGCCAGTCGATCAGCCCGTGCGTGCCACCGGCCCCGTCGACCCGGATGAGCACGCTCTTGCCCGGTCGCCGACCGTGGTCGGGTAGCTGGGCCAGCGCGTCGCGGATGACCGAGATGTGGTCGGCGACGGTGTTGGAGCCGGCGTTCCCCCGCCGCAGCAGCACCGATAGGGGTTCCCCGGTGCCCTCGGGTCCGTGGTCGAGGAACGCGCAGAGCGGGTGGAAGCCGAAGCCGCGCTTGAACGTCGGCGCCGCGCGCTCCTTCTCCGAGTGCGCGGTGACCAGCGTGGCGTCCACGTCGATCACCAGCGGCGTGCTGGCGTCGGTCTCGTGGTCGGGGGCGTGCTCACCGGCCAGCGACCAGGCCCTCGAGCGAGCGGCGGCGCGGGCGGTGTTGATCGCGGCCAGCGCCGCGGCCGAGTCGGCGGCGAGGGTGTCGATCAGCCGGGACACCGTGGGATCGGAGGCCACCGGGCCGAACACCTGCGGATGCGCCCGCAACTGGGCAATGTCGGCCAGACAGTCCCCGCCCATCGCCAGCGAGATCGCCAGATCCAGCACGATCTTGCCCGGATCGTGGCGGGTCAGCGGCCGCCGCCACGGCGCCAAGACCGCGCTCAACGCTCGGTCCAGCCCCACCGTGGCCGCGGTGCGGGTCAGCAGCACCCCACCGGCCCCGGAGACCACCTTGCGGCCCTGCCCGTCGACTGCCAGACGCGGATATCGCCCGCTACGCTGCTTCACCAGAAAGGTGCTCCGGTTCCTGCGAGGTTGTGACCCTAGACAAGCCACATCCTTGCAGTTCAGGAGCACCTTTCGCTTTCCCAGAAAGGTCGCCTGACCGGCTCAGCGTGAAATCCCCGGGCTAACACAACCCGTCGGGCACCAGCTCGCGCTCCAGTCGCTCGGCCACGGCGGGGGGGAGCATCCCGCAGGTCAGGCCTCATCCACGTCAGACGAGCTCTGGCAAGAATCCAC
>DASZEI010000400.1:0-2338 GCA_035940975.1 Jatrophihabitans sp.
CAGCCGGTGGGACCGGGCGCGGATCGATGAGGGCATCGCGCTGCTGGAGGCCGTGTTGCCGGCCGGGCCGGTGGGCCCCTATCAGCTGCAGGCCGCGATCGCCGCGGTGCACGCCGAGGCCACCAGCGCGGAGCTGACCGACTGGGCCCAGATCGAGACGCTGTACCGGATGCTGGAAGATCTCGCGCCGAGCCCCATCGTCACCCTCAACCATGCCGTGGCCGTCGCCATGGTGAGTGGGGCGGCCGCCGGGCTGCGGATGCTGGACCCGCTGCTGAGCGAGAGCCGGCTGCGCCGCAACCACCGGCTGCATGCCGTCCACGCCCACCTGCTCGAGATGGACGGCCGCGACGAGCAGGCGCGGGCCGCCTACGCCACCGCCGCTCGGTTGGCCACCAGCATTCCCGAGCAGCGCTACCTCAATGCCCGAGCGGCGAGCGTCTCATCGCCCGGCAGGCAGGACAAAGTCTTATGACGGAAGGAGAACAAGCGCTGATGGCAGACAACCAGGTCGCGGTGTCCCGCCGGATCGGCGCCCCGGCCGCCGATATCTTCGCGATCCTGGCCGACCCCGCCAGGCACCTGGAACTGGACGGTTCCGGAATGCTGCGGGGCGCGGTCGGCGATGCGGTGATCTCCGGAGTGGGGGGGGTCTTCGTCATGAAGATGTACTACCGCCGGCTCGGCGACTACGAGATGAACAACCACGTCGTGGAGTACGAGCCGGACCGGCGGATCGGCTGGGAGCCGCAGGCCGGTCGCGGCCATCCGGCGGAGATGGCGGCCGATGCCCGGTGGGGCCAGCGATGGAGCTTCGAGCTGCTGCCTGACGGCCCGGACGCGACCGTCGTGACGCACCGCTACGACTGCTCACGGGCGCCGGAGTCCGAGCGCGTGGCGATGGACGGCGGCCGGATCTGGGTCGAGGCGATGGCGCAGACCCTGCGGCGACTCGACGAACTCGTTCAGGACGGCCGGCGGCGCGGGCGCTGAGGCCGGGTTCCTCCGGCCGGCGGCCGGGCAGCAGGGGTAGCGTGCAACGCGTGCCGGTCAGGGGGAGCGGTCCGTCGCACCGGGTACGCGGGTACGCGGCGGTGCTGGCGCTCGCGGTGCTGGTCAGCGGCTGCGAGCACGCCGGCGGAAATCGGAAGGCCAACCCGGCAACCGCGAGTTCGGCGACCGCGCGGGTCTCCGGCCCCGCCAAGCAGTCGACCGGCGGCGCGCGCACCGTGACCGTGCTCGGCTCGGGCGACGTGCTGATCCACCCGGCGCTGTGGGAACAGGCGGCAGCCGATGCCAGGGAGCAGGGCAGGACCGGCTACGACTTCGGCCCGATCTATGCCGGCGTCGCGCCGGTGACCCGGGAGGTCGACCTGGCCACCTGCGAGCTGGAGACCCCGCTGGCGCCGCCGGAAGGCCCGTTCGCCGGCTGGCCCAACTTCAACGCGCCGCCGCAGGTGCTGACCGCGTTGAAGGCGGCCGGCTACGACAGCTGCACCACGGCCTCGAACCACACCCTCGATCAGGGTTATCCCGGGGTCGAGCGGACGCTGGACGAGCTGGACGCGGCCGGCCTGCGGCACACCGGCAGCGCCCGCTCGGCGGCCGAGGCGGCCCAGCCGCTGATCCTGGCCACCGGCAACGGCGTGCGTATCGCCCAGCTCGCGTTCAGCTTCGGTTTCAACGGCATCGCGTTGCCGGCCGCACAGCCGTGGCTGGCCAATTCCATCGACTTGCCGGCGATCCTGGCCGCGGCACACCGGGCCAAGCAGGCCGGCGCCGACATCGTGGTGCTGAGCATGCACTGGGGAACCGAGTACGACCATGACCCGACCGCGGAGCAGGCCAGCCAGGCCGACCAGCTGCTGGCCTCACCGGACATCGACGTGATCCTGGGCGATCATGCCCATGTCGTGCAGCCGTTCCAGAAACTGCACGGCAAATGGGTCGCGTACTGCATGGGAAACCAGATCTCCCGGCACGAGGTGCCCAGCGAGGAGAGCCGCGAAGGGGTGATGCCGCGCTTCACCTTCACCGAGTCGGCTCCGCACCATTTCGTCGTCACCAAGGCGGAGGCGATCCCGACCTGGATGGAGATCTCGCCGCGGCTGCGGCTGATCCATCTGCAGTCGGCGATCGCCGATCCGCAGACCGCCGCGGACGTGCGCGCCGGCTACCAGGCGGCGCTGGCACGGATCACCGGCTATCTCGACTCACTCGACGCGCGACGGGACGGCCTGATCGTCGGCTGAGGTAGGGGGTAGCCGCACCCGTCCGCGCGTCGCTGCCGGCGAGCGTGGCGGAGCGGGGCGGTACTGGTGAATAATCTCCGCATGCG
>DASZEI010000401.1:0-1589 GCA_035940975.1 Jatrophihabitans sp.
ACCGGCGACCGCTTCACCCAGGAAACGGCCAATTTCGGTAACGACCTGTCCAGCCAGCCGAACTTCCCGGCCGAGATCCGGGCCCCTGCCGGGACGCTGGCCGGCGTCTCCTCCTTCCAGCTGCATTTCGCCGACCACGACATCCTGACCCCGGGCGACCGTCCGGACGTGCTGGTGGCGATGAACCCGGCTGCCCTGAAGGCCAACCTCGGGGACCTGCTCAAGGGCGCCACGATCATCGTCGACACCCGGGACTTCACCGAGCGCGCGCTGGCCAGGATCGGCTGGTCGTCCAACCCGCTCACCGACGGCACCCTGGACTCCTTCACGGTGCACGCCCTGGACCTCACCCAGTTGACCCTGGACGCGCTGGCGCACACCAGCCTGTCGCGCAAGGACGCCGGCCGCTCCAAGAACATGTACGCCCTCGGCCTGCTGTCCTGGATGTACTCCCGGCCCACCGAGGGCACCCTGCAGTTCCTGCGCGAGAAGTTCGCCAAGAAGCCCGAGATCGCCGAAGCCAACATCGCGGCGTTCAAGGCGGGCTGGAACTACGGCGAGACCACCGAGGCCTTCGGGGTCTCCTACGAGATCAAGCCCGCTCCGCTGGCCTCGGGCAGCTACCGCAACATCGCCGGCAACCTGGCGCTGGCCTACGGCCTGATCGCCGGGGCCCAGCTCAGCAAGCTGCCGCTGTTCCTGGGCGCGTACCCGATCACGCCGGCCTCCGACATCCTGCACGAGCTGTCCAAGCACAAGCGCTTCGGCGTCACCACCTTCCAGGCCGAGGACGAGATCGCCGGCGTCGGCGCCGCCCTGGGCGCGAGCTTCGCCGGGCACCTGGGCGTCACCACCAGCTCCGGCCCGGGCATCGCGCTCAAGGCCGAGACGATCGGCCTCGGCGTGATGACCGAGCTGCCGCTGGTCATCTGCGACATCCAGCGCGCCGGGCCGAGCACCGGGATGCCGACCAAGACCGAGCAGGCGGACCTGCTGCAGGTGATGTTCGGCCGCAACGGCGAGGCCCCGGTGCCGGTGCTGGCCGCCCAGTCGCCGGCCGACTGCTTCCCCACCGCGATCGAGGCGGTGCGGATCGCGGTGAAGTACCGCACCCCGGTCATCGTGCTGTCCGACGGCTACATCGCCAACGGCGCCGAGCCCTGGCCAGTCCCCGACATCGCCGCGATCCCGCCCATCGACCCGCAGTTCGCCGGTACGCCGAACGCGGTGGACAAGGCGGGCAAGCCGGTCTTCCTGCCCTATCTCCGCGACGAGGAGACCCTGGCTCGGCCCTGGGCCATCCCCGGCACCGCCGGCCTGCAGCACCGGATCGGCGGCATCGAGAAGGCGAAGGACACCGGAGCGGTCTCCTACGACCCGGCCAACCACGACGAGATGGTCCGCACCCGTCAGGCCAAGATCGACGGCATCGTCCGGGACATCCCCGACCTCGTCGTCGACGACCCGGCCGGTGAGGACGGCCAGGGTGCCCGCGTGCTGGTGCTCGGCTGGGGCTCGACCTACGGCCCGATCACCGCGGCGGTGCGCCGGGTGCGCAACGGAGGCCGCCAGGTCGCCCAGACCCACCT
>DASZEI010000402.1:0-9621 GCA_035940975.1 Jatrophihabitans sp.
CGCACGTCGCACGGCGGTGCTCAGCTCCGAGTCGTGCACCATCATCGACCAGGCCGCCGCCTTGGCCTCAGCGGTGGGTATCCGGGCCCGGGCGGTCGCGGCCTGCCGGGCACCGGCCGCGGACGGGTCATCGGCCGCGGCGGCCGCGATCTCGTCCTCACCGGCCCGCCCGCCGGCGACCAGCGTCCGCAGCATCAGCCAGCGCAGCTCGTTGTCCACCGCCAGCCCTTCCAGCTGCTCGTCGCCGGACAGCAGCCGGCCCACGAAGTCGAGCTGCTCCGGCGTCCCGCCGGAGTTGAGCAGCGCGTGCACCCAGGCCAGCTGATGATCCGAACCAGGCGCCGCGGCGCGGGCGTTGGCCAGCGCCAGGTCGCCGAAGCGGGCCCGGGCGGTAGGCGCCCAGTCAGGGTCGGCGTACATCTCCAGGGCCTGCAGCAGCTGGCGGTTGACCGCCTGCACCACGCCGATCACCGACTCGCTGCCGGCCGCTGAGCTGACCAGGTCGAGGTAGTGCCGCGCGGCCAGCTTGGCATCGCGCACCATCTCCCAGGCCGCCGACCAGCACAGCGTGCGGGCCAGGGAGTCCTGCAGCGCGGCCAGCCCGCCATGCCGCAGGGTGTGCATGCTGTGCTCGTCCAGCCGGAGCTTGCAGTAGGTGAGGTCGTCGTCGTTGAGCAGCACCAGGTCCGGACGCTGCTGGCCGATCAGCTCGTCGATGTCGGTTCGTTCGCCGTCGACGTCGACCTCCACCCGGTGGGTGCGTACCAACTTGGCCGGCTCGCCGTCGGGGGAATCGTCGTAGCAGTACAGGCCGATGCCGAGCCGGTGCGGGCGCAGGGTGTTGTCGAGCGAGATGTCGCGCGGCGCGTCCTGCAGCACCGCGAACGAGCTGAACCGGCCCTCGGAATCGACGTCGTACTCGGCCGACAGGGTGCTGATGCCGCTGGTCTCGACCCACAGCTTCGCCCAGCCGGACAGCTCCCGGCCGGAGCTGGCGTTCAGCGCGTCGAGCAGGTCGGCCAGCGTGGTGTTGCCGAAGGCGTGGTCGGTGAAGTACTGCCTGATCCCGGCCAGGAAGTTGGGCAAGCCCACGTAGGCGACCAGCTGCTTGAGGACGCTGGCGCCCTTGGCGTAGGTGATGCCGTCGAAGTTGACCTCGACCGCCTCGGCGTCCGGGATCTCGCAGGCGACCGGGTGGGTCGAGGGGTACTGGTCCTGCCGGTAGGCCCAGGACTTCTCGGAGTTGGCGAAGGTGGTCCAGGCCTCGGGCCACTTGGTCGCCTCGGACTGGGCGATGTTGGCCGCCCACTCGGCGAACGACTCGTTCAGCCAGAGGTCGTCGAACCACCGCATCGTGACCAGGTCGCCGAACCACATGTGGGCCATCTCGTGCAGCACGGTGGTGGCCCGGCGCTCGCGGCGCACGTCGGTGACCCGGCTGGTGAAGACGTAGTCCTCCGACATCGTCACGCAGCCGGCGTTCTCCATCGCGCCGGCGTTGAACTCCGGAACGCAGAGCTGGTCATACTTGCCGAAGGCGTAGCGATACCCGAAGTTCTGGTGGTACCAGTCAAAGCCCTGCTTGGTGATGGTGAACAGCTCGTCGACGTCGAGGTGCTCAGCCAGCGACGCGCGGCAGTACAGCCCCAGGTCGATGCCGTCGTGGTGGTCGCTGGCCTTGAAGAACGGGCCGGCGACCAGCGCGGTGACGTAGGTGCTCATCCGGGGCGTGGTGGCGAAGTGCGTGGTCTTGGTCTCCCGATGCTCGTCTCCGGCCTCCTCGACGTCGGTGACCGCACCGTTGGACACCAGCTTCCAGTGCGCCGGCGCGGTGACGCGCAGGGCGAAGGTGGCCTTGAGGTCGGGTTGGTCGAAACAGGCGAACATCCGCTTGGAGTCGGTCGTCTCGAACTGGCTGTAGAGGTAGACCTCGTTGTCGATCGGGTCGACGAACCGGTGCAGGCCCTGGCCGTTGGTGGTGTAGAGCAGGTCGGCGTCCACCACCACCACGTTGTGCTCGGCGAGTTCGGCCAGCACGATCCCGTCCGCCGGCTCGTAGCCGCTGACGTCGACCGGCTGCCCGTTCAGGCTGACCTCGTGGAAGCGCTCGGCGATCACGTCCAGGAAGGTGGAGGCGCCGGGTCGGTTGGCGGTGAAGGTGATGGTGGTGCGGGAGCGAAAGGTCCGCTCACTGGGGCCGCCGTCGGCGTCGGTCAGATCCAGCAGCACGTCGTAGCTGTCCACCCGCAGCAGTCCGGCACGGTGCCGGGCGTCCTCCCGGGTGAGGTTGGGCATCCGAACCGTGTTGGCATCGATGTGGTAGGAGTCGAGACCATCGGTGAACGGGCCGGCGGCCGCGGGGCGCACACTGGACACGGAATGCCACTCCTTGAGAGGTGGTTGTCGTAGGAGAGCGCGGAGGCGCTGAATGAAGGCATTCTTTCATACACGACGAAGACGTTAGGGGCGGCATGATGGCAACTGACAGCACGGAGAGCCCGGCGAAGGTCGATTTCTGGTTCGATCCCGCGTGCCCCTTCGCGTGGGTCACCTCGCGGTGGATGCTGGAGGTCGAGAAGCACCGGGACATCGACCTGAACTTCCACGTGATGTCGCTGTCGGTGCTCAACGAGGGCCGTGACCTGCCGGAGAATTATCGCGCGATGCTCGACAAGGGCTGGGGCCCGGTCCGGGTCGCAATCGCCGCCGAGCAGCACGCCGGAACCGAGAGCCTGCGCGAGCTCTACACCGCACTCGGCACCAAGCGCCACGACCAGGGCCGCGAACTGGACCGGGAGGCCCTGATCGAGGCGCTCGCCGAGGCCGGGCTGCCCAAATCGCTGGCCGACGCCGCGGACTCCACCGACTACGACGAGGCCCTGAACAAGTCCCACCACGAGGGGATGGACGCGGTCGGCTTCGAGGTCGGCACCCCGGTCATCCACGTCGACGGGGTGGCCTTCTTCGGCCCGGTGCTGACCCGGATCCCGCGCGGCGAGGAGGCCCTCCAGGTCTGGGACGGGACCCGGCTGCTGGCCGGTTACCCCTACTTCTTCGAGCTGAAGCGGACCCGCAGCGAAGCGCCTCGGTTCGACTGAGCGTGGCGGCCGACGAGCCGGGCTCGGGCGATCGGGCGATGCCGTCGATCTTTCACATCGTGGCCGAGCCGGACTGGCGGGCGGCCTGCGCGCGGGGCAGCTACCGGCCGCCGTCGCTGGAGCAGGAGGGCTTCGTGCACTTCTCCTACCGCGACCAGGTCGCCAGGACCGCCAATGCCAGGTTCCGCGACCGGACCGACCTGCTGGTGGTGCGGATCGATCCGGCGCGGCTGGCCGACCCGGTGATCGATGAGGATCTCTACGGCTCCGATGAGGAGTTTCCGCACGTCTACGGCGCGATCCCGACCACGGCTGCCGTGGCCGAGCACCGGCTGAGCCGCGGCCCGGGCGGCGAGTTCCGCTTCGAGCCGGACGTCAGCGGCTGAACCGGCGGCTGGCAGCACCCGGCCAGGGCCAGCCGTGACCAGGCTGGCACGATTGGCACATGCGGATCTACCTGGGCAGCGACCATGCCGGATTCGAACTCAAAGCCGTGCTGGCCGCGCATCTGGCCGATGCCGGACACGATGTCGTCGACTGCGGCCCACACAGTTACGAACCAGAGGACGACTACCCGCCGTACTGCATCGGCACCGCCCAGCAGGTGGTCGCCGACCCCGGCAGCCTCGGCATCGTGCTGGGCGGTTCGGGCAATGGCGAGCAGATCGCGGCCAACAAGGTCGCCGGTGCCCGCGCCGCGCTGGGCTATGACCTGCCGACCGCGATCCTGGCCCGGCAGCACAACGACGCCAACGTGCTGGGCCTCGGCGCCCGGATGCACTCCCAGGAAGCCGCGCTCTCGATCGTCGACGCGTTCGTGAACACGCCGTTCTCCCAGGACCCCCGGCACATCCGGCGGATCGGCATGCTGGCCACCTTCGAGCAGACCGGCACGCTGCCGGACTGAGCTTCTAGGTCTCCGGCGGCTGCCACTGCCGCCGGATCAGCACCACCGAGCGCTCGGCGGCTGCCAACTCTGCCGGGGTCGGACGAGCCACGTCGCGCGCCCGCATCGCACCGCCCAGACCCACCTGGGACGGCGAGCTGCCCGCCAGTTCGCGCCAGCCGCGCTCGGAGTCCCGGCCGTGCCCGCGACCTGGGTCGTCGCGGCGGCCGGTACCCGGATCGCCGGAGCGGCGCTCGGCCGGCTTCGGTTCGGAACCCGTCCGGGCGCCCTGGCCATCGGCCGTCGCGCCGGGCTGGCCACCCGGCTCGGCAGCCGACTGGCGAGCCCGACGACGCCGCCGACGCGGCCGATCCTGCGCGGAAGTCATGTGCTCATCCTGCCCGAACGGTCACAGGTGATGAAACCGGACACGGTCCGTAACGGATCGGTACCGCTTCGCTACCAGGTGCGCCGTTGCTCAGTACGGTGAGCCCCACCATGACCGCGGTGATCCCGACCACCCCGAGCGGCCTCGTGCGCCGGCTTCGAGCACGGGCCAAGCGCCCGTCCGAACGTGCCGTCGCCGCCCTCGCGGGGCTTGCCCTGCTGTCGGGCACCGGCTGGTCCCTGCTGGTGAACAGCACCCACGTCGAGGTGGTGGCGGTGGCGATCATCGTCGTGGTGCTGTCCTCGCTGCTGCTGAGCCTGCGGGCGATGCTGAGGTTGCTGGCAGCCGCGGTGCTGTGCCTGGCGCTGGTCATAGCGCACGGGCTGCACTCGAGCCGGCTGTCCGTGTCGGACCTGGTGATCATCGCGCTGGCCGCGCTGGTGGCGCTGGTCGCCTCGATCCAGGCACGCCGTCGGGACCGCCTCGGGCTCCGGCGGATCAGTGCCGAGACGGTGCTGGGCCTGATCCGCGACCGGCTGCTGGTGCAGGCCCAACTGCCGTCGGTACCCGCCGGCTGGAATGTCGAGATCCAGCAACGGCCGGCGCACGGGGCGGCTATCTCGGGTGACTTCGTCGCGAACCGGCTGGTGTGCGAGGGGACCAGCCAGGTGCTGCACCTGGCCGTGATCGACGTCGCCGGGTGCGGCATCGCCGCCGGCCCACGGGCGCTGCTGCTGTCCGGGGCGGTCGGCGGCCTGCTCGGCTCGGTGCCCGCCGAGCAGTTCCTGACCGCCACCAACGACTACCTGGCACGCCAGCAGTGGTCGGTGGGGCTGGCCTCGGCGATCTACGTACAGCTCGATCTGGACTCCGGCGAGTACAGCCTCCGGGTGGCCGGGCATCCGCCGGCACTGCACTTCCGGCCGAGTCAGGCGCCGCCGTGGCGGACCTCGCCGGCCGCCGGAACGGTGCTGGGGGTGCTGCCGGCGCTGGCCGGGGTGCTCGACCAGGACGTCCTGCAGCCGGGTGAGGCGCTGTTCCTCTACACCGACGGGATGGTGGAGGACCGCGTCCGCGACATCGACGCCGGCACCCTGCGCCTGATGGACAGCGTCGAGACGCTGGCCGGTGAGCGGCCGGGCGGCGCGGGGCTGGCCCGGCTGCTGATCGACCAGCTTCCCAGCGAACTCGACGACGACCGGACGCTGGTGATGATCCAACGCCACCCGGCCTGCCAGCCGATCGCTACCGGTCGGCCCGGCGGGCATTCGGCGCAGCGGCAGCCGGTGCCGGCTCCGTGGCACTCGGGCCATGAGCGAGCCGGTCATGGTCGACCGGGCCACCAGCCCAGCCGGACGGCGGTCTCAGCCGGCTCGTCGTGACAGCGTCAGCCGGCTCGTCGTGACAGCGTCACCCGGGCGCCACGGCTCGGGGCCAGGGTGATGTGTCGCGCCCTGGGCCGCTCCGGCCGGGATCCCTCGGCGCTCAGGTCGTAACGGCGCAACACCTCGCCCAGCACCACGCTGGCCTCCAGCAGCGCGAACCCCGCACCCAGGCACCGCCGGGCACCGCCACCGAACGGGATCCAGCTGCCGGGCACCGGTTGGCCGCCGAGAAACCGGCCGGGATCGAAGCGCTCCGGCTGCCGATGATGGCGCGGGTCGGCGTGCACCAGCCCGATGGCGGGCACCACGGTGGCGCCGGCGGGCACCGGGCAGCCGTCCAGCTCGATCGGTTCGGTCAGCCGCCGGGCCACCTCGTAGAGCACCGGGTGCAGCCGCATCGACTCCTTGGCCAGCGCCTGCAGGTACAGCTCGTCCTCGCCGTCGGCCGCCTGCTGGGCACGGGCGAGCAGCGCGGGGTCGCGCGCCAGCTCGCAGAAGGTCCATGCCAGTGCGGTGGCGGTGGTCTCGTGCCCGGCCAGCAGCAGGGTGACCAGGTTGTCGCGCAGCTCGACGTCGGTGAGCGCCTCGCCCGGCCCGGACAGTCGCAGCAACTGGGACAGCACATCGGTGCGGCTGTCCAGGTCGCCGGCCTGCCGGCGCTCGGCGATCTCGGCGTAGAGCAACCGGTCCAGGTCCTGCCGGATGCCGCTGAACGTTCGCCACGGCCAGAGCGGGCGCAGCCGCGGGTAGAACCAGCCGAGCATGATCAGCGGGCTGACCCCGACGACCCGGCCGACCGCCGGGCGCAATTCGGCCAGCCGGCGCTGATCGGTGACGCCGAACACCACCTGAAGGATGATCTCCAGGGTCAGCACCTGCATCCGCCGGTGCAGCTCCACCGGTCGGCCCACCGGCCAGCCGGCAAGCTCGGCCTGGGTGATCTCGGTGATCAGCTGCCGGTAGTCGCGCAGCGAGGCCCCGTTGAAGGCCGGCATCAGCAGCTGCCGGATGCGCAGGTGCTCGCCCTCATCGAGCAGCAGCACCGAGTGGCGGCCCATGATCGGGCGCAGGATCGCGTTGCCCTCACCGGCGTGGAAGACGCTGCTGGACCCCGCGAACACCGCCCGGACGTCGCTGAGCCGGCTGATCACCACCAGCCGGCGCCGGTGCGGGGCCAGCCTGATCAGGTAGTTGTCGCCGTGGCGCCGGCGCAGCATAGGTAGCCAGCGGTGCCGGTACCTGCCGAACAGCAGCGTCTGCAGGCTGATCGGCAGTCGGGGTCCGGGCAGGGCCGGCGGGTCGATGGCCGGCTCGGTTCCCTCCGTCACTACCGGTCGGGGCGAGTGGGCACCAGCTCGCCGTCGCGGGCATCGACCACGTTCTTGCGCCGGCTGAGGTTGGCCGGGCTGAGGTAGGCCGGGCTGGGGAAGCTGGCCGGCCAGCCGCTGGGCTGGTGCCGGTCTTCGGTGCGGCGGCCGGGGATGCGATGGGCGATGGTCAGCGTCACGAGCGCGATCAGGCCACCGGCCAGGATGTCGAGCAGGTAGTGATTGCCGGTCACCACGACCACTACCGCCGTGATCAGCGGGTAGCACAGCCACAACCGGCGCAACGCCTGCGACCGGACCAGCCGGTAGGCCACCACCGCGGTCCAGACCGCCCAGGCCAGGTGCAGGGACGGAAAGGCTCCGAACTGGTCGGCGGTCACCGGGCCGCCGTGAGTGGGGCCGAAGCCAGCATTGGCCACCGCGTCGACGAAGCCGAAGCCGGGCAGGAACCTTGGTGGCGCGGCCGGGTAGACCAGGAAGATGGCCAGGCCGAAGACGTTGGTCAGCACCAGCGCGTTGCGCGCCCGCCGGTAGCTGTGCGCCCGCCGCCACCAGCACCACACCAGCATCGCCAGGGTCACCGACAGGTGCGCGAACTGGTACCAGTAGCTGGCCACCAGCGCCAGCGCCGTCCGTTGGGTCGTCCACAGGTTCGCCGACAGCTCGACGTCGATGTGCAGCCAGCGCTCCACGTCGAGCAGTTGCCGGCCGTTGCGCAGTGCCGCCACCTCGCGTACTTCGGCATGGCCGCGAACCATGTCATAGGCCCACAGCAACAGCAGCACCACCAGCAGCTCGCCGATGATCCGGGGCCGCCGGAACGGTGCGACAGCGACCTGGCCGGCCGGTTGCGGGCGGGTGCTCGGACCGGCCTGGACCAGCGAGCGGTTCGAGCTCATACGGTATTCGAACATATTCCGAGCGCTCCCAGGGTCACCGCCGCCTCCCTCGAATGTCGTCGCGGACAGCGTTGCAGCCCTGTGCAGTGGCGCCCGACCTCGCCGCGGCGGCCGCGCTGCTGAGCAGCCCGTCGCTCGGCCCCGAAGATTGTTGCAGAGACCGGCGACATCACGTCAACCCCGATCAGTGCCCGCTGCCGTAGGGTGCAGGCGCGACAAGGCGAGGACGGTGGGAGATGACCGAAATGCAGTCATCAGGTGGAAACCCGACGGTGCTGCGGCTGAGCGCCTTCGCCCGCGACGGCGAGGGTGGCAACCCGGCCGGTGTGGTGCTGGACGCGCGGACGCTGAGCGAGCAGGACATGCTGGCCGTCGCCGCCGAGGTCGGCTACTCCGAGACCGTGTTCGTGACCGACGGCCCGCCCGAGCCCGACCGCCGCCGGTACGCCGTGCGCTACTTCTCGCCGCTGGCCGAGGTGCCGTTCTGCGGCCACGCCACGGTCGCCCTCGGCGCGGCGCTGGGCGGCATGCTGGGCGCCGGCGACCTGGTGCTGGAGACTGCCGCCGGGCCGGTGTCGCTGAGCTGCGGCCAGCACCCAACGGGTCGGTGGTGGACCCGGCTGGCCAGCGTGCCGGCCCGCCAGCAACCGGTGGACCTGGCGCTGCTGCAGCGGGCCCTGGACTGCTTCGGTTGGTCCACCGACGTGCTGGAGGCCGGCCTGCCGCCGATGGTGTGCTACGCCGGGGCCTGGCACCTGGTGCTGAGCCTGGCCGAGCGCGACACCCTGGAGACGATGAGCTACGACTTCGCGGCACTGCAGGCCCTGTGCGCCGAGCAGGGCTGGACCACGGTGAGCCTGGTGTACCAGGTCAGCGTCGTGGAGTACCTGGCCCGCAACCCGTTCCCGGCCGGCGGGGTGGTCGAGGACCCGGCCACCGGCGCGGCGGCCGCTGCCTACGGCTCCTATCTCGCCGCACTCGGCGTCGTCCAGCCGCCGGCTCGGCTGCGGATCTGCCAGGGCGCCCAGATCGGCAGGCCCAGCGAGCTGATCGTCGAGCTGCCGGTCGGCCAGGCCTCGGTGTGGGTGAGCGGCGTGGTCGTCGCGATCGACTGAGGGCCGAGACCCCCGCCAGCCCCGTCCCGGCGGCGTTGGAGAAGCATTACGGTGCTGAGGAGGAGTAGTTTCTGGGCACGGCGTCTCCTTCGCGAGACGCTGAGAGATTCCCTGGAAGCCGCTGTGGTGCAGCGCGGTAAACGGCACCACAAGAAAGCGAGTCCACGATGACTCTGGAACGAACGTCCTGGACGTCGCAGTCGGTCACCGAGTTGGCGGGGCTGTTCTCCGATCTGGGACGGGAACTGCTGTCCGAGCGCAACCTGGAAGGCACCCTCAGCCTGATCTCGGATCGTGGCGTGACACTGGTGCCCGGCGCGCAGCACGCGGCGATCAGCCGCGGCCGGCACGGCAAGTTCGAGACCGTCGGAAGCACCAGCGAGCTGCCGCCGCAAGTCGATCAGATCCAGTACGAACTCGGCGGCGGGCCGTGCGTCGACGCGGCGCTGCAGCAGTCGATCTACCGCACCGGCGAGCTGGCCGCCGACCGGCGCTGGCCGGAGTTCGGCCGGCGGGCCACGG
>DASZEI010000403.1:0-23680 GCA_035940975.1 Jatrophihabitans sp.
GAGCCGGTGCCGGCCGCGGTCGGAGACCAGAGCGGTTGCGTTCATCGGCTGAGGTACTCCCGCAGCCGTGCCACGCCGGCCGACAGCCGGGCGTCGATGGTGGTGCTGCCGCACCGGCCCCGGGCCTCGCCGGGCTGCAGCTCGGGATCGACCTCGAACGCCAGGCCGCGCCCGGTCGCCCCCTCGACCGAACTGATCAACGCCGTTCCGGCCGGCGCGGTAAGGGTTTCATGGTCAGCCGGATGCAACCAGACGGTGACCGGCTCGTTGGCCGGGGCCAGCCGCAGCACCCGCGCCAGGGCCGCCGGAGCGGCCACTTCGGGATCGCGCAGTTCGCGGCCCAGCAGCACCTCCGCCAGCTCGACGGCGGCGGCCAGGATCTGGTCCTCGATGGCGTCGGTGATGATCAGGGTGCGCTGCCGCAGGTCCGTCGCGGCGTCCTGCACCGCCAGCAGGACTGACGCGACCTGCTGCTCCTGCCGGGCTCGCAGCGCTGCCCGATCGGCGTTCGCCGCGGCGCGCTCACCGGCCTGGGAGTCGGCCGCGTCGCGCAGCCCGTGCGCCCAGCCCTGGGCATATCCGACCGCCCGCGCCTCGGCGCGCGCCTGCTCCACCAGGCGGTCCGGCACAGCCGCATCGCTGGTGAAGTCGAAGGCAATGCTGCCCGTGCTGCCAAAGGGATTAGGCAACGAACTCGTCCTCTTCGCCGCGCCGCACGATGATCTGGCCCGATTCCTCGAGTTCCCGGATCACCCGCACCACCTCGGTCTGGGCTTCCTCCACGCTCTGCACCCGCACCGGGCCGAGCAGTTCGATCTCCTCGCCCAGGCTGATGGCCGCGCGCTCGGACATGTTGGCCATGATCTTGGCGTGCACCACGCTGGCCACGCCCTTGAGCGCGATGGCCAGGTTGCCGGTCTCGACCTGGCGCAGCACCAGCTGAACCGCGCGGTCCTCCAGATTGACCAGGTCCTCGAACATGAACATCCGGCTGCGAACCTCTTCGGCCAGCACCGGATCACGCTGCTCCAGGCCCTCCATGATGAGCTTCTCGGTGCCGCGGTCGGCCCGGTTGATGATGTCCACCAGCGGCTGCACCCCGCCGACCGCCGACAGTTCCGAGGGCACCAGCAGGTTGGCCATCCGGCGCTGCAGGTTCGCCTCGATCTGGTGGATGATGTCGGGCGTGGTCTGATCCATGGTCGCGATCCGGTGCGCCACGTCGGCCTGCAGGTCGGTGCCCAGGCCGGCGAGCACCTTGGATGCCAGCGGCGCCGGAACGTGCGCCAGCACCAGGGCAATAGTCTGCGGGTGCTCGTCGGAGATGAAGTTCAGCAGTTGCCGGGCGTCGGCGTTCTGCAGGAACTTGAACGGGACGTCGAACATGGTGCCCGACAGCCGGTCCAGGATCGCGTCCGCGCGCTGGTCGCCGACCGCGGCCCGCAGCAGCGCCCGGCTCTGCTCGATGCCGCCGCGGACCATCGCGTCCCCGGAGACCTGCATGATGCCGAACTCGCGCAGCACCGCCGCCGACACCTCGGCCGGCACGTCGCCGGCCCGGGCGATCTCGGCCACCACCTCTTCCAGCTCGCTCTCCGCGAGCTGGTTGAGCACCTTCGCCGAGGCCGCGCGGTCCAGCTGCAGGACCAGGACGGCGGCCTTGCGCCGCCCGGACATGCCGCGGGTCAGGTCGAGACCCGGTTCGGCGGCGGCAGCGACCGCGAAGCCGGTGCCGATCGAGGAAACAGTAGCCAGCGTCTCTACCATCGTCAGCTCTCCTTCGTGTTCAGCCAGGTACGCAGCAACCGGGCGACCTCTTCGGGCTGGCTGTCGGCCATCTCGGCCAGATCACGTTGCCGGGCAACGTTGATCGCGGCTTCGCGGCTCTGCGGCGGCACGATGTCGCGCGGCGCCGGCGGCAACGAGCCCGGCGAGTCGTTGAGGGTCGAGAGGAAGGTGTCCAGCTCGTCGGCCGGTCCGTCCCGGCGCCGGCGCCGGCTGGCGATCAGGGTCGCCACGATCACGATCAGCACCAGCAGTACCACCAGCACGGTCTTGGCGAGGGAGACCATCTCGGCACTGCGCTTGGCCGCCGCGGCCGCCCCGGCCGCCTGATCGGCTGCCTTCTTGGCAGCGGTCGCCGCCGAGGTGTCGAACGCGGCGGTTGCCAGTGCCAGCGAGTCGCCACGCTTGGCATCCAGGCCGACCGCCGAGCTGACCAGCTGGCGGACCTGGGTCTCGTCCACCGGCGGGGCGTTCTTGTCCAGCAGCACCGCCACGCTGAGCGTGCGGACCTTGCCAGGCGCGGCGTTACGGGTCTCGGTGCGCCGGCCGACCGCGTTGTCCCGGGTCGTGGTGGTCTTGCGATACCCGCCGGCGGCGCTGGAGCTGGGCACCGCGGTGGGGCTCGGCGACGCTGCGCCCAGCACCCCGCCGGCGCCGTTCTGGCCGGCGCCGTAGGTCTCGGTGGTGTTCGCCTCGGACAGCGGCGGGATGCCGGTGGCGTAGACGTAGGTGTCGGACACGGTGTTGTTCTTGTCGAAGTCGAGGTCGGCGTTCACCGTCACCACCGAGTGCCCGGCGCCGACCAGCCGGTCCAGCATCTGCTGTACCTCGGCGCTGACCCGCTTGTTGTACTGGGCGATCGCCTCGGTCCGGGTGTCGGCGGCGGCTCCGCTGTTGGCATCACCGGCGACCGAGAGCACCTTGCCGCTGGCGTCGGACACGCTGACCTGATCGGCGCCCATGCCGGGGACGCTCGAGGACACCAGATTCACCACTGACTGGACCTGGCCGGAGGACAGCGTCGTGCCGGGATCGGTGGTCAGCAGCACCGATCCGGTGGCCTTCTGGGTGCCGTCGGTGAACACGCTCTGCTGCGGGATTGCCAGGTGCACCGCGGCGTCACGGACCCCATTGATCGACTTGATGGTCTTGCTCAGCTCGCCCTCCAGGGCCCGCTGGTAGTCCACGTGCTGCTTGAACTCCGAGGTGGTGATGCCCTCCTGGTCCAGCAGGCTGTAGCCGGTACTTCCCGACGAGGGCAGGCCGGCCGCGCTCATGTTGAGCCGCAGGTTGTAGACGTCCTTCTGCGGAACCAGGATCGAGGTGCCGTTGGCGGCCAGCTTGTACGGCGTGCCGGTGGCGTTGAGCTTGTCGATGATCCCGCTGGCGTCGGCCGGGGCCAGGTTGGTGAACAGCGGCGCGTAGCTGGGCTTGGATGCCCTCGAGGAGAAGGTGAAACCACCGATCACCAGGGCCAGCCCGACGGCTAGCGTGACGACCTTCTGGCCCGGTGTGAAGGCCAGGAAGCTGCGCCAGAACCGTTGCAACGTCGAGAGAATCTTGTCCTGCATGGTTTAGGCCTGCATTCCCATGATCTGGTTGAACGCGTCAACACCCTTGGTACGGATGGTGGTGGCCAGCTGGGTGACCAGCGCCGCCTGGGTTGCCGCGATCGTGTAGTCGTGAATGTCGGTGAGGTCGCCGGTGGCGGCCTGTACGGCCAGGCCGTCGGCCTTGCTCTGCGCCGACTGCACCGCGTTGATGCCCTTCTCGAGCATCGAGGCGAAACCGGCCGACGTGCTACCGGTGGCCGGGCCGGCAGCGTCGAGTCCGGTGCCGGCGGCGGCTGCCGTCGGGGCGAAGCTTCCGAGCGCGGCGCTGACGGCGCCGATCGCGGGCAGGGTCATGTCAGTGGTTCTTTCCGATGTTGATGGCGTCCAGGTAGGTGTCGCGGGCCCGGTCCACGACCGCCGCGTTGGCCTGGAAGGCTCGCTGGGCCATGATCAGGTTGCCCATCTGCTCGCCCATGTCGATGTCGGGCAGTCGGACGTTGCCCTGGGCGTCGGCGAGCGGGTTGTTCGGCTGGTAGCTCAGCCGGCCCTCTGGGCTGCTCAGCGGCAACGCGGTGATGCTGACGCCGGCGCCCGCTCCGTCGGCCTGCCCGGCAACATTCTGGGCCTGCACGTACTGGGCCTGGAAGGCCGCGCCGGAGGTCGGCTTGACGGTGTTGATGTTGGCCATGTTGTTGGCGATCACGTCGATCCAGGTACGGAACGTGCTCAGCCCGGTGCCCGAGGTCGAGATGGCGGAGAAGATCGACACCTGGCTCAGCCCTTCAGCACGGTGTCGATGAGCGCGAACTTCGACGACATCGCGCCGCTGAGCAACCGGTACTGCAGCGCGGTCTTCTCATCGATCAGGGTTTCGGTGTCCAGGCTGACGTTGTTGCCGTTGACCCCGGCCGGGGCGGTGCTGGTCGTCAGGCTGATCGCGGCCCGGGCCGGCTCACCGCTGGCCACCGCTTGCCGCAGGTTGTCCTCGAAGGACAGTTGGCCGGCGCGGAAGTTCGGGGTTTCGATGTTGGCGATGTTGTTCGCGCTCACCCGCTGCCGGGCGGCGAGTGCCGAGAGGGCGGTACTGAGAGTGACTGACGCGACGTCGTCGAGCACGGCACGAAACCTCCGTCGATCGGGGCTTCGCCAATCCATGGCGGGGCTGTGGGGAGCAGTCCGTGCTCAGTTGTCCCTATCGACCATGATCACGCAGAGTTAAGTAGCGGTAAGAAACGTGTTAGGTCTGTGTATCAGGCCTTGAGGTCGACCAGCTGCGGCGCGGGGTCGGGGCGGCTCGAGGGCCGGGCCCGGCTCGCGGCGGGGGCCCGGTCCAGCTCCTGTCCGATCTGGATCTGCAGGCGCAACTGCTGATCCAGCAACGCCTGCGCGCGCGCCACCAGCTCGGCGGGGATCGGCGGCAGTACCGGGGGGTGCCACGGGGTCACCGGAGCCAGCAGCTCGCCGCGCCGCAGGCCTTCCTGCAGCGCCGCGGTCTCCTGCTCGAGGTCGGCCAGCACCTGCTCCCAGGTCGGCGCGGCGGGCGGTTGAGCCGGCTGGCTAGCCAACGCGGGCTGCTTCCCGGCCCGCGGCCACGTCCGGGCCGGGCGTGCCACCCTGCAGCTGCGCTTCGGCCTGCTGCCAGCTGGCGCGCAGGTCGGAGACGATCTTGGTAGCGGCTGCCAGCCGGCCGGGCCGCGGCTCGAGCACCTCGCCGATCAGCTCGCGCAGCAGGTAGGAGTACAGCGACGCGAGGTCCGCCGCACCCGACCAGGCGGTGACGTCGAGGCTTCCCAGCAGCTCGGCGACGATCTGCTGGGCATGCTGCAGGTGATCGCGAGCGGTGATGTCGCCGCAGTCCTGAGCAGCCTGGGCGCGCTGGATGTCCAGCCACAGCCGGTCATAGAGCAGGACGATGAGCCGGGCCGGCGTCGCGGTGGCAACGGCGTCGGCGAGGTAGCGGGCGCGGGCGGGGTCGACTGGCACTGGCGATCATCTCCTTCTGCGGTGGGCGGGCGCGGTGGGTTGAGCCTTCTCAGGCGGCTACTTGTTCGAGTTGGAATTGGACGCGGTGATCGCGGCCAGCGCCGAGGTCAGGTAGCTGGAGGTGGACTGCAGCTTCTGCAACGCCACCTCCATCGCGGCGTACTTGTTCTGCATGGCGGTTCGCTGGCTATCCAGCCGGGTGTCCCAGTCGGCGATCTGCTTGTTCAACTGCCCGACCTGGGAGGTGCCGGAATTGATCAGCGGGCTCAGGGTCTGCGTCGAGCTCTGCATGGCCAGCGTCGACAGCGCGGTGGCCAGCGAGGTCGCCGCGCTCGCCTGGGCCTTGGCCGGATCGGCCGCGTACGCGCCGGCAAAGGCGGTGGCGTCAAAGGCGAGCGCTCCGGCCGAGGTCAGCTGCACGCCGACCGAGGCGAAGCTGGCCCCGGTGCTGCTGCCGTGGCTGACGGTGGACAGCACCCTGGCGGTGATCGAGTTGATCTGGTAGTTGCTCTCCAGGACCGCGCCCTTGCCGGTGTCCTTGCCGAGTTCGGTGAGGGTGGCGTTCGCGGCGTCGACCAGCGCCTTGATCTTGTCGCCGATCGCACTGGCGTCGCTGGAGACCGTGACGGTCACCGCGGAGGCGACGGCGCCGACGCTGAAGGTCACGCCGGGTATCACGTTGTTGAAGGTGTTGCTGCTGCTGGAGACGGTGTAACCGCCGGCGGCCGGATTGCCCACTGCGATCTGGGCGTCCTTGGCCGCGACCAGGGTCTGCGGAGCGGTGTCCAGGCCGCTGACCGAGAAGGCCCCGCCGGCGCCGGTGGCGGTCGAGGTGAACTGCAGCACCTGCCCCGAGTCGGTGTTGATCACCGTTGCCCGCAGGCCGAGTGCGGCGTTGTTCACCGCGTTGGCCACCGCGGTGGCGCTTCCGTCGGCCAGGGCTAGGTGATGGGTGACGCCGGCGGAGTCGACGACGTCGATGCCGTTGGTCGGTGAGGAGACCACCGCACCGGACACCGCGACGGTGCTGATCTGGGCGGTAGCCAGCCGGATCACGTCGAAGGTGGTGGCCGAGCCGGAGCTGGCGGCCGAGGTGGTCGAGGCGATCACCGCGGTGCTGCTGGAGACGGCCTTGGTGGCGGCCCAGGTGCTGGCCTGCTTCACCGCGTCGGCGGCGGCCTGCAGCGCGGTCAGCTTGGTGTTGATCGCCTGGTAGGCGGTGAGCACGTTCTGCTGCACGGACAGCTGGTTCTTCAACTGCGTCTGCGGCTGCGCGGCCACCGTCATCAACTGCGAGATGAGAGAGGCCGTGTCGATGCCGGAGGACAGCCCGTTGATCGAGAACGCGCTCACCTGCACTCCTTACTGTCTATGCGGTCCGGCCGGGGCTCTGGTTCGAACCCCGGCCGGATCGCCTAGCGGCTTTGCTGGTTGCTGATAACTGGCGCCGGACTACTGCAGCAGCTTCAGGATGGCCTGCGGTGCCGAGTTGGCCTGGGCCAGCACCGAGGTGGCGGCCGAGGTCAGGATCTGGGCCTGGCTCATTGCGGTGACCTCCGTCGCCAGGTCGGCGTCGGTGATGTTGGAACGCGAGGCGGTCACGTTCTGGATCGTGGTCTGCAGGTTGCTGATGGTGTAGCCCAGTTGGTTCTGGGTGGCACCGATCTGGGACCGGGAGGCCGACACCGCGGCGATCGCCGCGTCGATGGTGCCGATCGCGGTCTGCGCACCCGTGGTGGTGCCCACGTTGACGCCCGAGACTCCCAGGGTGGTGGAGTCGGCGGCCGTCAGCGCCAGCGAGATCTGCTCGGCGGCGGTGTTGTTGGCACCGACCTGGAACACGCCCACCGCGGCGGTGTAGCTGCCGTCGAGCAGCTTGGTGCCGCCGAAGGAAGTCGTGGCCGAGATGTTGTCCAGCTGGGTGTTGAGGTTCACGATCTCCGACTGAGCCGCGGCCTGGGCGGCGGCGTCCTGCGAACCACCGTTGGAAGCCTGGACGGCGAGGTCACGCTGACGCTGCAGGATCTTCTGCACGGTCGCCAGGGCGCCATCGGCGATCTGGGCGACGTTGGTGCCGTCCTGGGCGTTGCGCACGGCCTGGGTGAGGCCGTTGATCTGTGAGGTCAGGCCCTGGCTGATCGACAGGCCGGCCGCGTCATCGGCCGCCTTGTTGATCCGCAGACCGCTGGAGAGCTTCTCGAACGCGTTCTGCAGCGAGGCCTGGTTGGCGGACAGGTTGCCGTAGGCGTTGAGCGCCCCGACGTTGGTGTTAATTCGAAGACTCACGGTGTTTCCTCCTGAAACAGAGTCCGGGTTGACCCGCTTACCGGGCCGGCCGATCCATCCGTGGATCAGCTCGGATATCTGTTCGGCAGACCGGGCGCCGACTTGAGCGATTCGCTCCTATAAGTCCCGCGCGAACGCCGTCAGGCGATCGAGGTGCGGTCGAGCTCGGAGTGGCGGTGCGCGAGCGTGGCCGCGTACTGCGCCGAGACGGTCTCGCCGAAGGAGTTCGACATCTTCAGCCGGGAGGACAGGGTGCCGCGGGCGGCCACCGCGGCCGCGTAGCTGGCGACCCGGGCGCCGGCCCGGCCGGTGGGCTCCGGAACCTCGGCGAGCTCGGGCTCGGCACTGGCCAGGCCGTGCCGCAGCAGCTTGAGCGCCTCGGCCCGCAGCTGGGAGATCCGGGACTCGGTGACACCGAGCTCGGCGGCGATGTCGGCCATCTGCCGCTGATCGAAGAAGTAGGCCTGGACGACGTGGCGCAGCCGCTCGGGAAGCTCGGCGATCGCGTCGTGCAGGTAACCCAGCTGCTCGCGGTCCAGTACCAGTTGCTCGGGGCCGCGCTGGACGTCGGCCACCATCGCGGCGCCGGTCTCGGGGGCGAAGCCCTGCAGGCTCAGCACGCTGGCGCGGTGCACGTCGGCGTCGATGCTGCCCAGCTCGGAGACGCTGACACCCATGGTCTCTGCGACCTCGTGCGGCCGGGGCGAACGTCCCAGGCTGACCGCAAGCTGGTTGCGGGTGGCCTCGACCTCGCGGGCCCGGCCACGCACCGACCTGCTGGCCCAGTCCATCGAGCGCAGCTCGTCGACTAGGGCGCCGCGGATCCGGATGGCGGCGAACCGGGCGAACGGCACGCCGCGCGACTCGTCATAACCCTGCGCGCTCAGCACCAGGGCGGTCATTCCCGCCGAGGTGAGGTCGTCGCGGCCGATGTGGGCCGGCAGCCGGGTCATGGTTTCGCGGACGATGTGTCCGACCAACGCCAGGTTTTCCCGGACGAGCGCTTCGACACCGGGGGGGCACACCTTCGGGGCGGCTGGACCAGCTGACCCGGCAGGCGCCGGTGCGGGGGCCTTGTGACTCATCGTCATCGCTACTCTTCTCCTGGCAGTGGTGCTGCTGGTTAATTGCGCACTTTGCTGTCATGGCGGATCGGTACTCGACTACTGCCGGTTAGGTCGGCCCCCGCTGACTTAACCAGGGCTTAATGTATTACCTGCGTTAAGTTTCGCATACACAGAGTTACTGTGATCTGCATCACTCCGGGCGTGTCGCTACCGATGTACTGTTTGCCCCTCGTTGGAGCCCTGAGTGTTCAAGTACGTCGGCCTGTTGCCGATCAGTTGGGTTGAACCCGAGGGGAGTGTGAGGTAGTCAATGTTGACGACTACGGGAAGTAAAACCATGGGGTTCTCCGAGGTATCGACGTTGCTGTGGCGCGAGCGTGAGGCGCTACAACTGCTGCTCTTCAAGCTCGTCGAAGAGCAATTGATAGTCAGTGCAGGGCAAACCCGCTGGCTGGCTCAGGCCAACGACGAGATCGAAGCCGCCCTGGAGTTGCTACGTGGCACCGAGGTGCTGCGGGCTGCCGAGGTGGACGCGATCGCCGACGAGCTTGGGCTGTCGGCCCCGCCGACGCTCGCCGAGCTGGAGACCCTGGCGCCGCAGCCCTGGGCGACGCTGTTCGGAGAGCACCGGCACGTGCTGTTGCAGCTGGTCGACGAAGTAGAAGGCGCCACCGGCCAGAACCGGGCGCTGCTGGCCGCCGGCGCCCGCGCGGTTCGCCAGACCCTGCTCTCGGTCACCCAGACCGTGCAGACCTACGACTCGCACGGCTCCGCGGCGACGGCGCCGAACGGCCCGATGCTGATGGACGAGCAGGCATGACCAGTGCTTTCTCCGGCCTGACCAATGCCCTGGCGGCGCTCAACGTGCAGCGCTACGGCATGGAGGTCACCGGCCAGAACATCGCCAACGCCAACACCCCCGGCTACACCCGCCAGCGCGCCGAACTGGCCGCGGTCGGACCGGTCACCGGTGTCTCGGCGCTCTATGCCACCCAACACCCGAACGGCTCGGTGACCGTGTCAGGTACCACCCGGCTCAACGATCCGATGATCGACGTCCGGGCCCGCACCGAACACGGCGACAACGGCTACCGGCAGACCACCGCGAACGTGCTGTCGGCGGCCGAGACGCTCTTCGACGAGCCCAGCGACCACGGCCTGGCCGAGCAGCTCAACGACTTCTGGAACTCCTGGGCCTCGGTGGCCAACAACCCCGGTGACCAGGCGGCCCGCAACGTGGTGCTGCAGAAGGCGGCGGGCCTGGCCAGCAGCCTCAACCAGAGCAGCGCCAACCTCGACCGGCTGACCCAGTCGGTGTCCCAGCAGGCCGCCGCGGTAACCGTTCAGATCAACACCGCCGCCACCGCGCTCGCCCAGCTGAACGGCAACATCGCGGTGGCCACGGCCAGCGGCACCAACACCAACGCCCTGGCCGACCAGCGCGACAGCCTGCTCATGACGCTGGCCGACCTGACCGGCGCCCAGACCACCATCCTGGCCGACGGCACCGCCACCGTGACCGTCGGCGGCCAGAGCCTGGTCACCTCCACCACGGCCGGCACCGTGTCGCTGAGCCCGAGCAACCAGATCCTGGTCGACGGCACCCCGGCGGGCCCGGCCGGCGGCTCGTTGCAGGGGCTGGCCGACAGCCTGACCACCGCGCTGCCCAGTTACGCCGCCCAGCTCGACGCTGTGGCCGCGGCGCTGGCAAGCACCGTCAACTCCAGCCAGACCGGCGGCTATGACCTGGCCGGCAACCCCGGTGGACCGCTGTTCGCCGGCAGCACCGCGGCGACCCTGTCGGTGCTGGTGTCCAACCCCGCCGACCTGGCCGCCTCGGGCACTCCCGGCGGCAACCTGGACGGCTCGGTCGCCCTCGGCCTGTCCCAGCTGGGCAGCTCGAACTCCGGAGCCGACGCCGCCTACCGCACGCTGGTCGGCACCCTGGCCACCGACGTCCAGCGGGCCGCCCAGCAGGCTTCGGTCCAGCAGGCCGTCACCAACAGCGTCGACGAACTCGCGCAGTCCTCGGCCGGCGTCAGCTTCGATGAAGAGACCACCAACCTGCTCACCTACCAGCGGGCCTACCAGGCGTCCTCACGGGTGCTCACCACGGTCGACGAGATCCTCGACACCCTGATCAGCCACACCGGAAGGGCGGGCTTGTGATGATCAGAGTCACCGTCGGCTCGGCCTCGCGCGGAGCGCTGGCCGGACTGCAGGCCGATTCGGCGCGGCTGGCCAGCCTGCAGGAGCAGATCACCTCGGGCCGGCAGATCACCAAGCCGTCGGACTCCCCCACCGGCACGGTCACCGCCCTGCAACTGCGCTCCCAGCTCAAGCAGCTCAACCAGTACCAGTCCAATGCCAACGACGCCCTCGGCTGGCTGACCACGGTCGACAGCTCCCTGCACAGCGTCACCAACCAGCTGCAGCAGGTCCGCTCGCTGGTGCTGCAGGGCATGAACACCGGTACCGGCAACGCCACCTCCAACGAGGCGTTGGCCCAGCAGGTCGACCAGGCCCGGGCCTCGCTGCTGTCGCTGGCCAACTCCAGCTACCTCGGCCGCCCGGTGTTCGGCGGGACGACGGCCGGCGGGATTGCCTTCGATGCCTCGGGAAGCTACGCCGGCGACACCGGCACGGTGGCCCGCACGGTGGGGCCGAACAATGCCATCGACCTCAACACCCCGGGAACGGCGGCCTTCGGCCCCGACGGCAGCAACCTCTTCGACCTGCTCAGCGACATCTCGGCAAAGTTGCGCACCAACCCGGCCGGGCTGGGTACCGACCTGCAGCAGCTGGATGCCCGGCAGGTCAGCATCACCAACGAACAGTCCCTGGCCGGCGCCAAGTACCAGAGGATCCAGAGCGTGCAGAACACCGCGTACACCAACCTGATCCAGCTGAAGTCCCAACTCTCGGATCTGCAGGAGATCGACCTGGCCGACATGGCCATTCAGGTGACTTCGGCCAACGCCGCCTACCAGGCGGCGCTGGCCACCACGGCGAAGGTCAGCCAGATCTCGCTACTGGACTTCTTGAGGTGAGCGTGGAGCACAGAACGAGCGCCCTGCCCCGAACCGCCACCCTGCCCGACCGGATCAGCTTCGCGACACCGATCCCGGGCTTCGAGGACGAGCGGGACTTCACCGTCTCGGCCCTGGACGCCCATGGCGTGCTCTATGCGCTGCGTTCGGCCAAGACCCCGGGCCTGCGGTTCGTGGTGGCAGCGCCGGGACGGTTCTTTCCGGACTACGCGCCGCTGCTGGACGCCTCCGACGTCAGCGCCCTCGGGGTGGACGACGGCGACGAGGTGTTGCTGCTGGTCATCGTGACGGTCACCAACGGCATCAACGACGCCACCGCCAACCTGCTGGCACCGATCGTGATCTCCGCCGATCATGGCACCGCCCTGCAACTGGTGCTCGCCGACGCCGATCTGCCCCTGCGCGCACCGTTGTTGAGGCAAGCAGGCTAGCGTTGTCGGTGCCGGACCCGGCCCACTGTCTGCTGGAGCGTCGCTTTGCTGATTCTGACCCGCCGTGTCGGCGAGAGCATCGTCGTCGGCGACGACATCGTCCTGACCGTTTTCGAGGTCCGCGGCGACGCCGTCCGGATCGGGATCGAGGCGCCGCGTTCGGTCAAGGTCAACCGCAAGGAAATCTACGAGGAAATTCAGCGATCCAATGCCCAGGCAGTCTCCAGTTCCGACGACGCGGTCGACGCGCTGCGCGGCGCCCTGGGCAACCCGGCCGATGACCCCGGCTCCAGCGTGTCACCGACCAGCGGCGGCGCCGACCCGGCAACCGGCGCCCGGCACTGACCGGCTCAGCCGGATCGGGCCGTTTCGCTGCGACGGCGGCCTGCTGGTCCATAGGATTGCGCCCGTGAGCGCGGCAGCGGCCGGTGGGGAATGAGCGGCGTACCGGCGGACGGGACGGCGGTCGTGCTGCGCGACCAGCGCGGCGGCGCCTACCGCAGCGAGGTGGTCCGGTCACAGCCCGGCATGCTGTTCCTGCAGCCGCCGCGCGACCTGCCCGAGCCGCGCACCTTCCCGCTGGGCACCCGGTTGCTGGTGGCCTGGCCGGACCAGACCTCGCTGTGGGTGGTACCCGTGATGCTGCTCAGCGTCACCGGCTCCGGCGAGACCGAGCTGCTGGCTGTTCAGATCCAGGGCACCGCCTGGCGCGAGGAGCGCCGGCGCTACGCCCGCACCAACATCGATGCCAAGCTCACCATCGGCTACGACGGCGCCGACGGGCAGCGCGTCCAGACTTCCGGTGAGCTGATCGACCTGAGCGAGGTCGCCCTGCGGGGCGTCGTGCCCCCCGAGCACCAGGCACTGTGCCAGCCGCGCATTCCGGTGCTGGCGCGGATCGAACTGGCCAGTGACAGCTTCGAGATCGGCGGTTACGTACTGCTCGGCAAGCCCACGGCCCGGCTGGACCTGGGCCTTGAGGTGGTCGTGCTGTTCCACCGCCCGGTGGACCGGGTCGAGGACTTGCGGCGCCACCTCGGCGATCTGGTCGGGGGCAGCAGCGCGTCCTAGCGGTTGCGGCGGCTGCGGCGCAGGTTGCGGATCATCAGCACGCCCAGCAGCAGTCCGGTGCCGCCGAGCACCGCCTTGCCCTGCGGCGTCAACGCCTTCTGCTTGAGGGTGGTCTTGACGTCGTCGACGAGCCGCTTGGGTGCCAGCCGATCGGCGAGTTGGTCGACGGTCACCGCGAGCTGGTCGCGGGCCTGCTCTATGTCTCTGCGGATCTCGCTCGCGTCGCGCTGGGTCGCCACCGTTGCTCCTTCGGTACTCATCGGCTGGAGTGGCCAGCCTATCCACCCGACCAAACCCGGTACCCGCCCGATACGGTGTGCGGATGACCGAACGCCTCACCGCCGGAGACCCGGCGCCAGATTTCACCCTCCCGGACGCCGACGGCAAGCCGGTGTCGCTGGCCGAGTTGCGGGGCCGGCGGGTCATCGTCTACTTCTACCCCGCGGCCGCTACCCCGGGTTGCACCAAGCAGGCCTGCGACTTCCGCGACAACCTGGCCGGCTTCGCGGGCGAGGGCTTCGCGGTGCTCGGCATCTCACCCGACAAGCCCGCCAAGCTGGCGAAGTTCCGCGACAACCAGCGGCTGAGCTTTCCGCTGCTGTCCGACCCCGACCGGCAGGTGCTGAGCGCCTACGGCGCGTACGGCGAGAAGAAGCTCTACGGCAAGACCGTGCAGGGCGTGATCCGCTCGACCTTCGTGATCGACGCCGAGGGGAGCGTGGAACTGGCCCAGTACGGCGTCAAGGCCACCGGCCACGTGGCCAAGCTACGCCGCGATCTGGGGCTGGATGCCGGCCAGTAGGCTGGTGGCCGGCAACGGGGCCGTAGCCCAAAGGCAGAGGCGCACGGTTTAGGTCCGTGACAGTGGGGGTTCGACTCCCCCCGGCCCTACCCGCGAGGTCGTCGCATCAGCCGGTGAGGCTGATCACGCTGAAGCGCGCCGTGCCGGCCTCGCTGAAAGTGAGTGACGGGTAGGCCGTCGCGCCGCCGAACGCCGCCGGCCAGCCGGCCGCCGCGGGCATCCGCACCAGCAGCGGTCCGTCGGCCAGCCCCCTGGGTACCCGGAACCTCGTCGTCCCGGCCGTCACCGTCAAGGGATGGAAACTCTTGTCCAGCACCCTGCCGATCCTTACCGCCGGGCTCCCGGCGCGTTCGGTGAACGAGACCACCAGGATCTGATCCGGTCCGGCGCTGGGCACCGTCAGCGGCCGGCCGGCCTCGACGCGCTCGGTGGAGACCGTGACGGCCTCCGAGCACCGGTCGCTGGATTTGCGAAGGAGCATCCAGTGCTGGTCGCTTGCTGCCACCCGATAGCCGCACAGCTCGGCCAGCAGGTAACGCGGTGGGTCCCACAAGATGTTGCGGCCGTCGATCGCGCGGGTCGCGTCGCGCAGGATGGCCTGGTCGGCCGGGCCGTCCGTGATCGCTTGCGCGTTCCTGCGATCCAGCCGCGCGGTGTAGGCGAAATAGGACTGGAACGCCGGTGCCGGATTCCACTCGAGGCCATAGGCCCATGGCAGGGTGACTTCGGTGGGGTCCACCGCGACCGGCACACCCTCGACCGCGGCTTTCAGCTCCGGCGAAAGGCGGTACACCCGCTGAGCCCGGGTCCGGGCGCGAGCCAGTTCGGTGCCGCGGAACTGGCCGTCGAGCACGGTTTGCAGCATCGTGCCCCACTGGCCCAGAGCGACCTGGGGCTCGGTAGGCAACCAGTGCACTGTCGACAGCAACACGGTGCCGACCAGTGCTGCCGAGCGCAGTGCCACCGATCGCGCCGACGGTAGGAACCACGCCGCTGCCGGCAACGCGAAGAGGAAGAAATAGTGTTGATGGCCGGGACCGTGCCGGCCGGTTCCTTCCCGGAATCCGAGGAACAGCATCAGGCACACGGTGATCACGACACCGGCGACCGCCCGCCGATCCGGCCGGCTACGCGCCATCGCCACCAGGTATGCCGCGCTGATGCCGATCACGGCGGCGATCAGCAGGTAGCCGACCACATTCGGCTTGCCCTCCAGCGACATCGCCTCGGTGTAACCCTGTGCCACCTCGGTGGCGCCGCGCAGCCAGGTCGGCAGCTCGGCCAGCGACTGGCCGGCGGCCAGCCACGCGCAGCCGGTTACCAGCAGGTAGCTCCCGGCGGCCTCGGCCGACCGGCGCAGCCGCGCAGCCGGCGCGAGCACCGCGCAGGCGATGGCAATCCCGGTCAGGATCACCCCTTCGGAGAACTTGACCTGCAGGAGAAAGGCCGCGCAGCCGGACACCGATGCCGGCAGCCACCAGCGCCTGCCGGCGACCGGGGTGCCGAGGAATTCCATCGCCGCCAACGCCGCGGCAACCAGCAGCACCGAGCTGATGGTCACCACCTGGGACGCCAGGGCCACCAGCAGGGTGGTCGCTGCGGCCGCCCAAGGCTCGGGAAGCACCCGCTTCAGCACCCCGTCGAACACCAGCCAGGTCGCCGTGATCGTCAGGATCCCGAAGACCGCCGCGGCTACCAGATTGAAGGTGCTGACCCCGAGCGGGTAATCCAGAAAGCCCCACGGCCCGTAGGTGAACACCACTTGCGACCCGAATCGGAGGTGTTCCTGCCGCGCCACGTTGAGCGCAACCATCCAACTGGGATCAAGACCCGCGGACGGGAAACGAGTGGTGATCGGCGCGGCAAGCAGGACGCAGGCCAGCAGCAACACATACCGAAGATTGCGCACTTCACGCCGAAGATTGCGTGTGTCACGCAGGGGGCCAGTGGCCTTCGGCAATCCTCCGGAATTCCGGTGTCGGATGAGCACGAGTCTTGACCATGATGGAACAGCGCGATTGCGAGGGCGGTGCGTCACCGCAATCCTGTCTCCTGGCACGATGCACACAATACGTCTGATATCGCGGCTCAGGGACTAACTCTCCGTACGGTGATCTCCTCTTTTTAGATTGTCGTCGATTAGTTCGCCTTCAGGTGGTGATAGGCGGTGTCGCTCTTCGGCAATTCCTGCTCCGGCCGGCTCAGGTTGCCCCGCCGGACGCCGGGACCGGGCTCCCCGGCCCTGATCTGGGGGCGCAATCCGGAGCGGGCGGCCGTTCCGAACTACTCGCATGATCCGCAGCCGCCCCCCGAACTCGCCGGTGAAGTTGGGCAGCGGGATCAGCAGGTTCGGCACTGCCGGAGTCGGCCCTAACATGAGCGCCATGTGGTTCGAGCGATCCGGATCCGGCGCTACCAAGACCGAGCCCGTGGCGCTGAGTCTGGAAGAGCTGGTGACGGCCGCGGCCCGCGGAAACGAGCAGGCCTTCGCCGAGCTCTACGACCAGACCTCGCCGCGGGTGTACGGAATGGTGCTGCGGGTGGTCCGCGACCCTGCCCAGGCCGCCGAGGTCACCCAGGACATCTACCTCGAGGTGTGGCGGCAGTCCGCCCGCTTCGACGCCGACAAGGGCGGCGTGCTGCCGTGGCTGCTGATGATCGCGCACCGCCGGGCGGTCGATCGGGTGCGTTCGGCCCAGTCGAGCATGGTGCGCGACGACAAGTACGCCCTGCTGCACGAGGAGCGGCCCTACGACTCGGTCAGCGAGCAGGTGCAGACCAGCCTGGAAGCGCAGCGGGTGCGCCGGGTGCTCGGCGATCTGACCCCGGCCCAGCGGGAAGCGGTCACGCTGGCCTACTTCGGCGGCTACACCCACACCGAGGTGGCTGAACTGCTTAAAGTTCCACTGGGCACGGTGAAGACCCGGATACGGGACGGCTTGATCAGGATGCGGGATGCACTGGGGGTGATGGCATGACGGACGAGCTGACGGGGCTGGTCGGGGCCTACGCACTCGACGCCCTCGACGATGACGAGCGCGCCATGTTCGAGGAGCACCTGGCCAGCTGCGCCGAGTGCGCCGAAGAGGTGCGCGGCCTGCGCAACGCCGCCGCCGAGCTGAGCCACCTGAGTGAGGTCAGCCCACCGCCGCAACTGCGGGCGGCCGTGCTGGCCACCGTCGCGCAGAGCCGGCCGCTGCCGCCCCGGGTCGAGGGTGCCGGCGACAACGTGCTGCCGCTGCGCCGCAACCGGAGCGCGGCGCTGTGGCAGGGGCTCGCCGCGGCCTGCGCGCTGATCGCCATCGCCGTCTCGGCATGGGGCTACTCCGAGCACCGCGATGCCCAGCGGGCCGATGCCCGGGTGTCGGTGGTCGAAACGCTGCTGAACGCACCGGACGTCCGGGCCACCACCACCGCCATGAAGCAGGGCCAGGGCACCCTGATCTACTCCCGCAGCGAGCACCGGCTGGTGCTGATCGGGCGCGGCATGCCGGTGCTGCCGGCCAACCAGACCTACCAGCTGTGGATGATGACCAAGACCGGCGAGCCGATCTCGGGCGGGGTGTTCCGCCCCGATCCGGACGGCAATGTCGAGGTGCCGGCCTCCGGAGATCTGGACGGGGTGGACCGGATGGGGGTGTCGGTGGAGCCGGCCGGCGGCTCGGTCCAGCCGACAGCCGCGACCGTGCAGGTGCTCAAGCTCTGAGTCACCCGCTGCGGCCGTCTCCCGGCACCAGCACCCTGCCGGAACGCCCGTTGCCCGGAGGCGGCCACCGGATACCGTGAGGTGCATGCCGGACAGCCCGCGGATCGATCTCAACGCCGACCTCGGCGAAGGGTTCGGCGCCTGGTCCGGCGCCGGGGCGGATGAGGCCCTGCTCGCCGTCATCACCAGCGCCAATGTTGCCTGCGGCTTTCACGCCGGTGACCCGGTCATCATGCGCCGGGTCTGCGCCGAGGCGGTCCGGCGCGGCGTCGCCATCGGCGCCCAGGTCTCCTACCGGGACCTGGTGGGCTTCGGACGGCGCCGGATGGACATCGCCCCGGACGACCTGAGCGCCGACGTGCTCTACCAGCTCGGCGCCCTGGACGGCTTCGCCCGGGCGGCCGGTGACCGGGTCCGCTACCTCAAGCCGCACGGAGCGCTCTACCACGCCGCCGCCACCGACGCCGGCCAAGCCGGTGCCGTCGTCAGCGCGCTGCTGGCCTGGGACCGGCCGCTGCCGGTGCTGACGCTGCCCGGATCGGCGCTGGCCACGGCCGCCGCCGAGGCAGGCCTTGCGGTGGTGATCGAAGCATTCTGCGATCGCGGCTACTCCGCCGACGGTTCGCTGGTGCCCCGCGACCAGCCCGGCGCGCTGCTGCGCGAGCCCGGCGAGATCGCCGACCGGGCGCTGGCGATGGTCACCAGCGGTGAACTGCTCGCGGTCGACGGCAGCCGGCTCGCCGTCCGGCCGGCCTCGCTGTGCGTGCACGGCGACACCCCCGGCGCCGCCGGGATCGCCCGCGCGGTGCGCGACCGGCTGACCGGTGCCGGTGTCCGGCTGGCGCCCTTCGCCGCCCTAGCACCGTGACCGGCTGGCGGCTGCTGCCCTACGGCCAGAGCGCCGTGCTGGTCGAGCTGGCCACCTCCTCCGACGTCCTGCCGGCGCGCGATGCCCTGGTCGCACTCGGCCATCCGGCGGTGCTGGCGGTGGTCCCGGCCGCCCGGACGGTGCTGGTGGAATTCGATCCGGACGCTGTTGCGGAGGTCGACCTGCAGAGCCTGATCCAGCGGTGCCTGAGCAACCCGGACCGCTCTGCCACCGCGGCCGGACCGGAGCCCGCGGTGGAGCTGGGGGTGCGCTATGACGGCGCGGACCTGGAATCGGTCGCCCAGCAGTGCGGCCTGCCGGTGCCCGAGGTGATCCGGCGGCACTGCGCGGCCGAGTACACCGTGCAGTTCTGCGGGTTCGCGCCGGGCTTCGGCTACCTGAGCGGGCTGGACCCGGCGCTGCGGTTGCCCCGGCTGGCCAGCCCGCGTCCGGCGGTGCCGGCGGGCTCGGTAGCCATCGCCGGCGAGTTCACCGGGGTGTACCCGCGAAGCTCGCCGGGCGGCTGGCTGCTGCTGGGCAGCACCGACGCGACGCTCTTCGATCTCGACCGCCGGCCGCCGGCGCTGCTGCGTCCCGGCACCGCTGTCCGGTTGAGGCAGGCATGATGCGGGCTGCTCACAGGATCGCGGTGCGGCCGTGATCCGGGCCGATCGCGCACTCGAGGTGCTGGCGCCCGGCCCGCTGGCCACCGTCCAGGATCTGGGCCGGCTGGGCTACACCGATCTCGGGGTCAGCCGCAGCGGAGCAGCCGATCGCGGTGCCCTGCGGCTGGCCAACCGGCTGGTCGGCAACTCCGAGGCCGCGGCCGGGATCGAGATCACCCTGGGCGGGCTGGTGGTGCGGCTGAGCGGTGCCGCCACCGTCGCCTTCACCGGCGCTCGTTGCCAGCTGACCGGTCACCGCGGTGGCTGGAACTCAGCGCTCAGCTGCCCGGCCGGCAGCGTGCTCAGCCTCGGCCCACCGTCGAGCGGGCTGCGCAGCTACCTGGCGGTCCGGGGTGGCCTGGCGGTGGAGCCGGTGCTGGGCTCCCGGTCCACCGACACCCTGTCCGGCTTGGGTCCGGCCGTGCTGGCCGCGGGGCGCCGGCTTCCGATCGGGGCGGTGGCGCCAGGCCAGCCCGGCGATGTCGACGGTGCCGTCGATGCCCTCGGTGCCGGATGCGAGCTGCCGGCCGGCACCGCCAGGCTGCGGCTGGCGCCCGGGCCGCGGGCGGACTGGTTCGAGCCCGGCTCGCTCGGCCGGCTGTTCGACTCGCCGTGGCAGCTGCGCCCGGACAGCAACCGGATCGGCACCCGGCTGGCCGGGCCGGCGCTGCGGCTGCGCCCCGGCACCGAACGCGCGGCCGCTGAGCTGCCGTCCGAGCCGACGCTGCCCGGTGCGCTCCAGGTCCCCCCGGACGGCCAGCCGATCGTGCTCGGCCCGGATGCCCCGGTCACCGGCGGCTATCCGGTGGTCGGGGTGCTGCCCGGCGCCGACCTGGGCCTGCTCGCCCAACTGCGGCCCGGCGCCCGGCTGCGGTTCGTCAGCGTGCCGATCGACCCTCGGTCCGCAACGGCCGCCCGACCGAGGTGATGCACTTGCCGTCGGACAGCCGCCACTTCCAGCCGTGCATCTGGCAGGTCAGCACCCCGTCGGCGACCTGTCCGAACCGGGTCAGGTCGGCCTTGAGGTGCGGGCAGCGGCGCTGGAAGGTCCAGCCGTCCACGGTGATCGTCTCGTCGTCGTTGGCGGCTTCGGCGAAGTACCCTTCGGCGTAGTTCAGCCGCTCCTCGGACAGGCACTTGAAGAAGGTGTAGACGAACTCGTTGTACGGCCCGATCCGGGTGGCGGTGAACCGGCAGGACAGGAACAGCGAGTTCACCCAGTCGATCTCGCGCTCGAAGATCAGCTGCTCCAGGTAGACCCGCTTGGTCTGGAACCGGTAGCGGACCTTCTCCTCGGCGTAGGGCCGCACCTCGCGGGCGACGAAGTCGAGCAGGAAGTCGATATCGCCACGCTCGTCGTCGGTGGCGGTGAACCGGACTCCACCGTTGATGCCGGCGGCCATCTGGTCGGCCTCCTCCAGCAGCGGGGTGAACCAGGCCTTGATCTCGGCCAGCACGTCGATCTCGGGATGGACCCAGCCCGGCTTCTGCCGCTCCACCTCCGGTTGCCGCCGATCCTGCATGTCGCGCAGGTAGGAGGCCTTGTCGGCGAACAGCTTGTCCACCTCGGCCTCGGAGATCGGGTGCTCCAGCGGGCAACCCGGCTCGTCCAGGCGCGCCACGGTGCCCGGCAGCAGCAGCCGGCCGTTGTCGCGGCCCCGCTCGGCCAGCCAGTCCAGGTAGACCTTCTGGTCGGGGAAGATGTTGGACTCGTCGCCGAAGATGTCGTTGAAGCCCCACAACTCCGGATCCAGGAAGCACGGCGGCCCGGCGGTCGGAAAGACGTAACCGGCCTGCAGGTCGTCGATGTAGCGCAGGCTGCGGTCGAACTGTCGCTCGCGCTTGGTCGCCCCGAGGGCCTGCTTGGCCCGCTTGGGCAGGTCATAGACCATCGGGAACCAGATCGCGCCGGAGAACTGCAGCAGGTGCGCGTCGACGTGGCCCAGCTTGGCGACCGAGGTCAGCTCCGCGGGCCGGGCATCGTTCTGGTTGAGCAGGCTGTGCCTGCCGTCGGACAGCCACAGCAAGGAATCACCGATCGGGCCGTCGGTCGGCGAGATCAGCGAATTGATCATCACCTGCAAACCGTCGAGGTCGATCACCTCGTCATTGCGGGTCCGGACGAAGGAGTGGAATCCCAGCTCGCGCAGCTGATCCTCCAGCTCGCTGGTGGGGTAGCTCGGCAGCAGGACGGTGGCCTTCTTGCTGATGTAGCGCTTGAGATGCTCGGGGTCGAAGTGGTCGCGGTGCAGGTGCGAGACGAACAGGTAGTCGACGTTGCCGAAGGTGTCCCAGTCCAGCTGGGAGTTGTCCGGGAACGGAAACCAGGACCCGAAGTACGCCGGGTTGACCCACGGGTCGGTGAGCACGCTGCCGAACTCGGTCTCGATCAGCACGCTGGCATGGCCCAGGCCGGTCAATCGCATGAAACCTCTGCTCCACTCTGCCGCGCGGCTACGTCCTCGCCCCACAACGGTAGCCGCTGTCTGCGCAGAATCGCGCCGTACTCCAGGGTGGCCGACGGGCGCGGTTGCCGAGCAGGCCCAGGGCGGTCACTCGCTGCCCGGGCCGCCGAGTGCCCGCAGGATGAACGGCAGCAGCTCGCGCAATGCCCTGCCGCGGTGGCTGATGGCGTCCTTGTCCGAGGGCGGCAGTTCGGCGCTGGTCTGCTCATACCCCTCGGGCACGAAGATCGGGTCGTAGCCGAAACCGTGCTCGCCACGGGGCTGGCGGATCAGCCGGCCGGGCATCCGGCCCTCGCGCACCACCTGGCTGCCGTCCGGGGTGACCAGCGCCGCGGCGCACACGAAGGTCGCACCCAGCCGGTCCTCGGGCGTGTCGGCCAGCTGCTCCAGCAGCAGGCTGAGGTTCGCGGCGTCGTCGGAACGGGCGCCGGCCCAGCGGGCCGACAGCACCCCCGGCATGCCGTTGAGCGCGTCCACCGCCAGCCCGGAGTCGTCGGCGACGGTGACCAGGCCGGTCTGCTTCACCGCCTCGACGGCCTTGATCAGGGCGTTCTCGGCGAAGCTGGCTCCCGACTCGGGCACCTCGTCGAAGGCCGGCACGTCAGCCAGGCCCAGCACCTCGACCGGCATCAGGGGGGTGAGGATGCGCCGCAGCTCGTCGAGCTTCTTGGTGTTGCGGGTGGCCAGCAGCAGCCGGGCTGTCATTACTCCACCTGCTCTTCGCGCGAGCGCTCATCGCCGGGATTCGCTCCGCTCCTCGTTCGCGGTGCTCGCGCTGGCAGGATCAGCTGCTCACTCATCGGTCCAGCGCGTCCCGCTGGTGGCGGGCCAGTTCGGCGCAGCCGGCGACGGCCAGGTCCAGCAGCGCGTCCAGCTCGTCACGGCGGAACGGTGCCCCCTCAGCGGTGCCCTGCACCTCGACGAACTCACCGCTGCCGGTGACCACCACGTTCATGTCGGTCTCGGCCCGCACGTCCTCCTCATACATCAGGTCCAGCCGGGGCTGGCCGTCGATCACCCCGACCGACACCGCCGACACCGTGTTGATCAGCGGGTCGGTGCGGGCCAGCGAGCCGCGCTTGCCCAGCCAGCCGACCGCGTCGGCCAGCGCCACGTAGGCGCCGGTGATGGCTGCGGTCCGGGTGCCGCCGTCGGCCTGCAGCACGTCGCAGTCGATGGCGATGGAGTTCTCGCCGAGCGCGGACAGGTCGACCGCGGCCCGCAGCGAGCGGCCGATCAGCCGCGAGATCTCGTGGGTGCGGCCACCGATCTTGCCGCGCACCGACTCGCGGTCGTTGCGGGTCAGGGTGGCCCGCGGCAGCATCGCGTACTCGGCAGTCACCCAGCCCAGGCCGCTGCCCCGACGCCAGCGCGGCACCCCCTCGGTGACCGACGCGGCGCACAGCACCTTCGTCTCGCCGAACTCGATCAGCGCCGAACCCTCGGCATAGGCCTGCCAGTTGCGGGTGATGGTGATCGGACGGAGCTGGTCGGCCGCGCGGCCGTCGGGACGGGAACTCATGTCGGGCAGCCTATCGAGGCACACCGACAGCACCAGCGGCGACGGGTAGTTCGAATAGGGGCATCATGGCTGGTATGCGCACCGAGACCTTCGACTTCCGTACCGGCGACCAGCCCCGGGTGTGCGACATCACCGACACCTGCAGCAGATTCCTGCAGGCCGGAGACGAGGGGCTGCTCAACGTCTTCGTGCCGCATGCGACCGCTGGAGTGGCGATCCTTGAGACCGGTGCCGGCAGCGACTCCGACCTGCTGGCGGCGCTGCGCGACCTGCTGCCGGCCGATGACCGGTGGCGACACCGGCACGGCTCCCCCGGGCACGGCCGCGATCACGTGCTGCCGGCCCTGATCGCTCCGTACGCGACCGTGCCGGTAGTCGACGGCCGGTTGCAGCTGGGCACCTGGCAGTCGATCTGCCTGGTCGACA
>DASZEI010000404.1:0-16266 GCA_035940975.1 Jatrophihabitans sp.
CCGGGACCGGCCACCGGTGCGGTGCTGGACGCGCTGCGCGAGTCGGTGCCGGGCCCCGGACCCGACCGGTACCTGGCACCCGAGATCGAGGCGGCCGTGCAGTTCGTCCGGTCCGGGCGGGCGGTGCAGGTGGCCGACGGCGTGCTGGCCGAGCCGCTGCGCTGACCCGTCAGGGCCTCACACGACCGAGCTGAAGGCCTGGCCGCGCAGCGCGTCTAGCTCGGCGCCGAGCTCGGAGACCCGGGCCCAGTCGACCTGGCCACCGCAGCGGATCAGCCAGTTGGCCAGGATCCGGTGGCCGCCCTGGGTCAGCACCGACTCCGGATGGAACTGCACGCCCTCGATCGGCAGGCTGCGGTGGCGCACCGCCATCACCACCCCGGAGGCGGTCCGGGCGGTGACTTCGAGCTCGGCGGGCAGGGTGTCCTCGCGCACCGTCAGCGAGTGGTAGCGGGTCGCGGTGAACGGCGTCGGCAGTCCGGCCAGCACCCCGGCGCCGCCGTGCAGCACGTCGCTGGTCTTGCCGTGCAGCAGCTCCGGCGCCCGGTCCACCACCGCTCCGAAGGCCACCCCGATCGCCTGGTGGCCCAGGCACACCCCGAGCACCGGCTGCTCCGACTCGGCGGCGGCGCTCACCACGGCCATGCTGATGCCGGCCCGGTCGGGCGTACCGGGTCCGGGCGAGATCAGCACCCCGTCGTAGCCGGCGATCTCGTCGGCGGCGATCTCGTCGTTGCGGCGGACCACCACCTCGGCACCCAGCTGCGCCAGGTACTGCACCAGGTTGTAGACGAAGCTGTCGTAGTTGTCGATGACCAGGACGCGAGTCATGCCCACCAGTGTGCCCCGCTACTCGCCGACTGTGACGGGCCCGGTCAGCGGATTGGCCGGCAGCCGGGGCTCGAGGTAGGGAAAGACCACGAAGAGCAGCAGCGCCGACACCAGCGCCACCAGCAGCAAGGCCTGCAGCATCCGCAGGGCCGTGCCACCGGGCAGTCGCCGCCAGATCCAGCCGTACATCGTCTAGAGCGTCCCTCCGGGTAGTTCCTTGGGCAGGAAGCCGCCGGTGTGCGGCACCGCGCGGACCAGCTGGGCGTGCACGATCATCCGCTGGTCGGCCGAGTACTTGGGATGGCAGGTGGTCAGGGTCAGCAGCGCCCGGGTCGCGGTGGCCAGCGGATGGTTGGGCACCGGGTCGATCACGTTCACCGCGCTCGGGTTGACGATCTCGCGACCCCGCACCCCCTGGCGGTCGGGCATCGCGAGCGCGGCGGCGACGGCCGCGTCCCGCTTGTCGTGATCGGCGATCTTGCTGGCCGCGAGGTAGGCCGGTCGGCTGCCCAGCACGGCGTAGACGTACCAGTTGCTGGCGGTCTGCACCACCACCGTGTCGCCGGGACGCAGCCTATCCAGGTTCAGGAACGGCTCACCCTTGCCGACCCGGTGCCCGGCGACGGCGAAGTTGCCGAGCTGCCCCGGCAGTTGGCTGGTCACGTAGTGCCCCGGCCCGGCCTCGAGATCCCCGTCCGAGGTGCCCTGCACGATGGTCCTGGCGAAGTCCTTGCCGAAGGCGGGGATGTAGAGGTTGGCGAAGCCCTGGCCGGTGGGCAGCACCACCTGCTTCCCGATCGGCAGGTTCAGCCGGTCCTGGCCCTTGAGCGGGTCCCGGCCGTGCTGCCAGGCGGTGACCAGCCGGTGGCGCACCTGGGCCTGCTTGTGATCGGCGAACAGGTTCGAGACCCAGACCTCGTAGACGACGAACAGCAGCAGGACGGCGCCGCAGGTCAGCATCAGCTCGCCGAGGCTGCGAGCTACCGTCCGCAGCCCGTCGCCGCTGCGCGCGCGAGCACTGGTCGGACGGGTGGTGGTCGGGCGGGTGGTGGTCGGACGCAGGTTGTTCGGATGCGCGCCGTCCGCGTAAGTGTTGTTGGGACGAGCGCTGATCGGATGAGCGCCGTCCGGATGAGCACTGGTCGGCGCAGCGCTGGTCGGCGCAGCGCTGGTCGGATGAGCAGTGTTCGGCGGAGTGCCGTCCGTGCCGCCACGGTCGGATCGGCGCACCCTGACCCGGGTCCGTCGGGGGTTCGGACGGCCAGCGCCGACCGGGGTCTCGGCCGCGGCGGTGAAGTCCCAGCCACCACGGTGCTTGCCAGCCATCGGTTGCCCGAGTCCTCCTTGTCTCCCCCGCACACCCCGGCCCCCCAACCGGGCTTTCTCAGCCGTAGCGCGTCTCAGCGGCCCACGGCGGCATAGCTCAGAGCGATCGGGGCGTCGTAGGCAGGCACCTCGATCTTCTTGTGCTCGTCCACCTGGTAGCCCAGGCCGTAGGCGTCGGCGTCCTTACGGTACTGCTGGAGGCCGATCGATTCGTTCAACGCGATCCGCATGCCGGTGACCGGTCCGATCGCGGAGATGGTGAAGGGCGGCGAGTAGACCCGGCCGTTGAGCAACAGCGTGTTGCCGACGCAGCGCACCGCGCTGGTGGCCGACAGCCGCTGATTCATCACCATCACCGCCTCGGCGCCGCCGGCCCACAGCGCGTTCACCGCGGCCTGCATGTCCGACTGGTGCACCACCAGCGCGTTGGCCTTGACCGGGTCGGTCTCCGGCTCGGTGGGATGGGCGTCGTCGAGGGTGACGGACAGGCCGGGGCCGGTCATCGCGACCAGCCCGGCCGGCACCAGCAGCGGCTGGGCCCGGGCCTTGATCGAGGCGATCCGCTCGTCGGAGCGGGCCAGCCGGTCGGTGGCCGCGGCGACCTGGCTCTGCAGTTGGCGCACCAGGTTGTCGTCGTTGGCGACCTTGGTCTCGGCCAGCCGGATCAGGTCGGTGAGGTTGATGCGGCCGGCCGAGCGCAGGTCGGTGCCGCGCGCGGTGCGAGCCGTGGTCGCGGCCAGCAGCCCGGCCAGCAGCGCGATCACCGGCACCAGGGCCCGCCAGAGCCCCGGGTTGGTGGGCCTGCGCAACCGCCGGCGCGCCGAGCCGTCGCGCTGCTTCGCTGTACCGCCCACCATGTCCCTACTGTCCCATTTCACGGGGCCGGCCGCCCGTTCCCACGCCTGAGGTCTGGCCCACCCGGTTCCGCATCGCCGGCCTGCCGCCACGCCCAGGATGCACCTGCCGCGCCGCCGACGCGAACCTGAGCGTGCCTGGCGACGGTGCGGCGATTAGGCTGACCGCACCGACGCCGGCCGGCGGCGGCCCGGTTCCTTCGCCTGACGCCGGGCCGGGTCCGCTGAGTTCGCCGGTCGCGGACTCACCAGATCCACCCGGGTGCATGAGGAGACGTACGTGCCGAAGTCCAAGGTCCGCAAGAAGTCGACCTACCAGCCCTCGCCGGCGACCGGTCCTCGTGCTACCGGCGGCGGTGCCAAGATCACCAAGCCCAGCCCCCCGTGGTACCCGATCCTGATGGCGGCCTTCCTGCTGATCGGGCTGGCCTACATCGTCGTCTATTACATGGCGGCCGAAAGCATCCCGTTCATGAACAGCCTGGGCAGCTGGAACTTCGCGGTCGGTTTCGGTTTCCTGATCGTCGGCCTGGGCCTGGCGGTCCGCTGGCGGTGACGCCCGGCAGGTCGCTCATCCGGCGCCGGACGGTCAGGACCAGCGATGTGCGACATCGATCACGATCCGCGCCCGATCGCCGGGCCCGGTGAGCCCGAACACGCGGAACGGCAGCCGCGCCCTGACGCCGAGACCGATCGAGGTGTAGCCCTCGAACGACCCGCCGTAGCCAACCTGCCGGAACGTCCGGAACCCACAGACGTTCACGAGTTCCTTGGGGTTTGCCGGCCGGTAAGTGGGCTGGCCGGTGTTGATGTTGTAGGCCGGTACGAGTGCGACGATTTCGAGCCTGGCACCACCGCGCAACGGCACCACATCGCCGCTGCCCTGGGTGCGAACGTCCGTCACGTACCGCACCCTGGCACTGCCACCCTTGGCGACATCGAGCACGAGCCGGTCGAAGCACGGGTGCTGGCCGGCCCGGACGTCGACCAGCGACGGCTGCTGCGACGACGCTGGGTTGATCGCCGACGCCTGCTTCGCCAGGGATCCCCACGTGATCCCGCAGTACGGCGTCGTCGTACCGCTCGCCGATATCGGCACGGCTAGCACAGTTACCGCCGCACCCATCAGTGCGGCCACACCCAGGACTGCCCTTCGGCTCCAATGCTTCATTTTTGTTACCTCCGTCTCGTGGCTTTTACTTTCGAGACGTTTCAGGGACCGGCAGGTTGCATGCCGACGTCGCGGATCGCGCTGCCCTTGCGCGAACGGAATCGGCTGGCTTGTTCTCGGCTGCCGCTCTGCTCGAGGCCCTTGGGTCGGTCAGCCCGCACAGCGCCGGTTCTCCACAGGCTATTCCACTGCTGTGATTACAGCCCTGTAGTTCTCCCCAGCTTCATCCACCGCTGTGGACGGCGCAGGCTCCAGGGATCCCGCCGCGCTGTTCAACTGCCGCAACAGGTCCGTGCGGATCTGCTCGGTGCGCCAGATCGTCAGCCCCACCAGCACCGCCAGTATGCCGGCGAGGCTGACCAGCTGGATGGTGCGCAACCGGTCGGTCAGGGGCTGGCGGGGCCGCAGCGTCCAGCCCAGCAGTGCCAGGCTGGCCAGGCCGCCGACCACGAAGCCGCCCATATGGCCGAGCTTGGAGATGCCGGGCACCGAGAAGGTGAAGACGAAGTTGATGCCGATGGTGATCACCAGCGCCCGGGTGTTGAAGCCGACCATCCGGGACAGCACCAGCGCCGCCGCGAACAGCCCGAAGATCGCCCCGGAGGCGCCGACCACCGGCTGCCGGACGTCGCCGAGCAGCAGGATCGCCACCGAGCCGCCGAGCGCGGCGAGCAGGTAGACGGCCAGGTAGCGCCACCAGCCCATCACCCGCTCCAGCGGCGGGCCGATGGTGTAGAGGGCGAACATGTTCAACAGGATGTGCAGCGGGCCCAGGTGCAGGAAGGCCGCCGTCACCAGCCGCAGGTAGTCGTGCCGGTAGCCCACCACGTTGGGCACCAGCTCCCAGTCCCGGAACAGCGCGGTGTTGGTGTTGTCGATCAGCGAGCTGCCCGGGCCCAGGCCGGTGATCAGGTAGACCACCACGTTGCCCGCGATCAGCGCCCAGGTGATGTACGGGACCTGCCAACCGGCCGGCGCGCCCACCACCGTCCGGCCCTGGCGGACCGAGGCCGCGCCGGCCCTGACATCGTCCGGGCACTGGAAGCCCACCGAGGCCGGCCGCTGGCATTCCGGGCAGATCGGCCGGTTGCAGCGGATGCACCGCACGCCGGTGAGCCGGTCCGGGTGCCGGTAGCAGCCGGCGAAGCCGTAGTACGGATCCGGTCCGGCGGGCGGTTGGGTGGGCTGCATGTCGCGGCTCTCGGCGGGTCGGCTGGTTTCGAAGAGCTGTCTGGAGTGTCGAGGAAGCTAGGCGTCGGTGATGTCGATCGAGGTGATGGTGATCTCGTTGACCGGCCGGTCCTGCCGGTCGGTGCGGGTCTTGCCGATCGCGTCGACCACCGCCCGGCTCTCGTCATCGGCTACCTCGCCGAAGATGGTGTGCTTGCGGTTGAGGTGCGGGGTTCGGGTGGTGGTGATGAAGAACTGGCTGCCGTTGGTACCCGGCCCGGCGTTGGCCATCGCCAGCAGGTAGGGCCGGTCGAAGCTCAGCTCCGGGTGGAACTCGTCGGCGAAGTTGTAGCCGGGGCCGCCGGTGCCCCGGCCCAGCGGGTCGCCGCCCTGGATCATGAAGTTGTCGATGACCCGGTGGAAGACGGTGCCGTCGTAGAGGCGGGCGTTGGTCTTCTCGCCGCTCCGGGGGTCGGTCCATTCCCTGGCACCGGTGGCCAACTCGACGAAGTTGGCGACCGTCTTCGGGGCGTGGTTGCCGAACAGGTTGACGGTGATGTCGCCGGCCGTGGTGTGCAGGGTGGCCTGCTGGGTTGCTGCTGTCACGTGCATGACTCCTGTCGCTACTTGATTCTCGGGGATATCGCCCGGGCGAGTTGAAAGGCGTTCAGTGCAGGGTATGGCTGCCGGGTTCGCACCGTGACCACCGAGGTGCCCCGGGCGAACACGCACTGCCAGCTCCGGCTGCCCTGCAGCGCGGTCTGGAAGGCCACCGCCCCGTCGCCGATGCCGGCATCGGACTGCACCTCCGGATGCCCCTTCGCCGATCCGACCATCGCGTTGTAGGCCTCGGTGGCGGTCCCGAACCGGGCGATGGTGATCTCGCCGACCACCGCGCCGTCGTCGTACTGGAAGTAGAAGCGGCACCCCACCGGACGGCTCTGCAGCACCGTGACCCGGCCGACCCGGTCGCCTTCGAGGTCGGCGAAGTCGGCGGCGCTGATGTAAGGGCAGCTGCCCGCCACTTCCCGGACGTTGCCCGGGGTGCTCAGGGTGGGCCGGGGGGTGCTGCGGACGGTGCTGGCCGGGCTGGTCTGCTCACCGGCGCCGCCGCCGAGCCCGGTGGGCTGGTTCGACGGGGCGGAGGTGGTGCCGGCCGGGGTGCTCTGGCCGCCGGGCTGGCAGCCGGCCAGCGCCACCGCCGAGACTGCCAGCGCAGCCGCCAGGGGGCCGGCCCTGATCACCGGCTGCTCACCGGAGTGCTCACCGCGCGCTCATCGGGGCCGCCGGATCGCCACGTCCGCGGCGGCCAGCGCCAGGCTGTCGTCCAGCGGTTCGAGCTCGGCGTCCTGGCCCCGGCGGGCGAGCGCGCGGCTGAGCAGCTCGTCGGCGAACCGCGGGCTCTTGGCCAGCACCGGGCCGTGCAGGTAGGTGCCGAAGACGTTGTCGCGCACCGCCCCCTCGGTCCGGTCCGAGCCGTTGTTGCCGCGGCCGGTGTCGGTCCGGCCCAGTGGCTTGGCGCCCGGGCCGAGCTCGGTGAGGCCGCTGTGGTTCTCGAAACCGACCAGCCGTCCCCAGGGGGTGTCGATGTGGTTGTTGCCGATCAGCCGCTGATCAGAGCCGGTGGTGGTGACGTCGAGCACCCCTACGCCCTCGATCTGCCGGCCGTCCTTGGTCAGGAAGTGGTGGCCCAGCAGCTGGTAACTGCCGCAAATGGTCAGCATCACCACGCCGTCGTCGGCCATCGCCCGCAGCTCAGGGCCGCGGCTGACGAAGTCCCGGCCGATGTCGCCCTGGGCGGCGTCCTGGCCGCCACCGCCGAGCAGGATGTCGGTGTCGGCCGGCAGCTTGTCGCCCACCTGCACGCCGACCACCTCGGCGTCCAGGCCGCGCCACTGCAGCCGCTTGCGCAGCACCAGGACGTTGCCGGTGTCGCCGTAGATGTTCATCTCACGCGGGTACAGGTGCGCCAGGGTCAACTTTCGCGCGCTCATCGGACCGCCACCCCGGTTCCGCACTCGCTCATCGGACCGCCACCCCGGTCAACCTGGCCAGCACCTGGTGCAGCTGCCACATCGCGGTGTACGTCGAGAACACCACGACGGTCTCGCCCGGAGCGACCGTCTGGGCAGCCCGCTGCACGGCGCGGCCGAGGTCGGGATCGATCTGGTCGACCGCCAGGCCGTCGTAGTGCAGCCGCACCGCCATGTCGGCTGCCCGGGTACCCGAGGTCACCAGCCGGCCGGACTTGCCGTCCAGCACCGAGGCGAACTCCACGTCCCACAGCCACGACATGTCGCGACCGTCGGCGTAGTCGTCGTTGATCGCGATCACCGTGGCGGCCGGCCGCAGCCCGGTCACGGTGCGCAGCGACTGCCGGAAGCCGGCCGGGTTCTTCACCAGCTGCAGCACCACCCGGCGGCCTGCGAGGTCGAAGGACTGGCCGCGGCCGAAGGCCGGCTGGACGGCGCGCAGGCCGGCGGCGATCGTGCCGGCATCCAGGCCCAGGGTCAGCGCCAGGGCCGCCGCACCCGCCGCGTTCTGGGCGTTGTGGGCGCCCTCGGCGTGCAGCGTGATCGCCTCTTCGGTGTCACCGATCCGCAGCGTGAGCTCGGTGCTGACCCCCAGCTCCAGGGCCAGCAGCTCGACGGAGGCCTTCAGCTCCGAGATCGCCACCTCGCCGCCGTACATCTCCTCATCGGTCGGGAACTGCTCGCGCAGCGCCGGCGCCACCCCGAAGTAGCTGACCCCGGCGGCCAGGCCCGCGGCCACCGCGACCAGCCGGGGGTCGTCGCGGTTGACCACCACGTGCCCGGTGGTGCGGGCTGCCACCTTGCCGAGCAGCTGGGCGGTGATGTCGATCTCGCCGAACCGGTCGAGCTGGTCGCGCAGCACGTTGAGCAGCAGCAGCCGTTCGGGTTGGTGCACCTGGCAGAACCGCACCGCGTGCGCCTCGTCGAGCTCGAGCACCGCGACGTCGGCGGGCGTGCGGCCCAGCCAGGACGACTGCTGCACGACGGCGGTGATCACGCCTCGGACGAAGTTGCCACCGGTGTCGTTGGTCAGCACCCGGTGCCGCTGGCCGAGCACGGTGGCGACCATCTTGGTGGTGGTGGTCTTGCCGTTGGTGCCGCTGACCACCACGACGCCGAGCGGCAGTCGCGCCAGTCGCCGGGTCAGGAACCTCGGAAAGACCTTCTCCACCACCAGGCCGGGCAGCGCGGTGCCCCGCCGGCCGACGGTCCGCAGCGCCAGCAAGGTCAGCTTGCCCAGCCAGATCGCGAGAAGGTCCATGGTGCAGCCCAGGCTACCGACCGGCGCTGGGTGACCTGGGCACTCGCCGCGTGCCGGGCCGGCTCGCCCGGTTGTAATGGGAGTTATTCCGGTTTGCCCAATCCGCTATTCACCGCCGTGTCGCTGCCGATACTTCACTGGAAGAAAACATTTAGGTGTAACACTGAGTAGGCAAGTGACCGCTGGCAGTACCCAACCCCTGAACCCACAGGGAGCCCCGATGAGTGCACGTATGAAAACGCTCGACACTGTCAGCGAGGATGGTGGCCGTCCATGGCGGTAGTCCGGCACGTCGTTCAAGTCGTGGGCGGCACCATCCGCAATGATCTCTGGTGCGATGAGTGCAATACCGCCGGCAGGTTCGAGATCGACATGCACGCGATGAGCAATCGCGGCATGCAGCCGATCGGCACCGTCCGGCAATGCGTGCGCTGCGACTATGAAGAGCCGGCGATCACGGACATCGACTCCTGACCCGGCCCTCTGACCTACCTACGGTGCTCGAACTGGGGACGCGAGGAGCTAGCGCGACTGGCTGATGTGACTGAGGATGCCGCCACCGGCGATCGGGTCGGTGTCCCGGTTGTCACCGGGATCCTCGGCCTCGGAGGTGTCCCGGCCGGCCTCGGCCGCCTCATCGATGGTGTCCGTCTCGGGCAGCGGCCCGTCCTGGGCTACTTCCTCCAGGCTTTCAGTGCCACCCTGCTGGGGGGTGAAGTCCTCAGGCGGATTCCGGTCAGTCATGGCGATCCTCGACTCTGCTCGGGGCGGTTCGGATTCGGAACTCGCCGGCCGACGGTTAACAGCCGCCTCCATCGTGCCCACCGCCCGCCGCCGCATGCAAGGGGCCTGGCGCACGGGCGGCTACGGCACCCCTCGTCTCGGCTAAGTCGGAATATCGATGCCGTTATTCCGAGTTATGGCCACCAACTCGGAATAAGCGAGCGGATGTGATCCCTCTGACCGAGCGCAAGCGCAACAGGTGTGGGGAGCCGGTCTGACCCTCGACGAGCTCAGCCGGCGGATCGTCGCCGCGGGGCGCTGAACGCTCGGCCGCTGAGGACATCGCGCCACCAACTCGGTCGAACTGGTGGAGGCGAGGTCTGATGCGTCGCGTCGGGTACGCGGGCTCCTCAGGCGGTAGCACGAGTTGCTAAGGGCACGAGCAATGGTTCGACCGCGCGGATCAAGCGGTCCAGTTCGGACAGATACCGATCCTCAACACCGTTGCTGAATTCGAGGACTGCTTGGGCTCTACTGACGGCCGCCAGCGCCTCCCGTTGGATTCGCTCCTCCTCCTCAGGGGTTCGAAAGCTCTCCTCAGCCTCTGCCTTCCGACCGTAAGCCGCGACTTCATAGCGGAAGTTCCTCAGGTTGCGCTCGAACGTCTCGACCACCGCCTTAGCGCGCTTGTACTCACGGTCTGCACCCCGCCTGCAAGTCTCCGAGCAGAACTCGCGCCGGCGACCGCGTCCGGCAGTCTGCACGATCGGTTTCCGGCACGAGAGCCGGCCGCAGTATTCAACAACTTCGAAGTCGGAATCGCCGCCGGTGTCGGTAAACATACGTCCTCTTATTCGCGCGTTATAGAGGGGTCAGGGCCCTAGCTGCTATCGAGGCAAGAGTGCCATCTATGTACTCAGACGCACGGCAGACACGCGGAATTACAAGGCCGTTTTTACGCGCGAAAAGCCGCGAGATTGACACCTTCGACGTGCAGCGCACCGGCGTGGCGGCGCAGCACGCTCCCCTTGCGGTGTTCAAATGGGCTCACCGCGGCCAGCCGGTCGCGGATAAGAAGTCGCGCGAAAAGCCAAAGCGCCCGGCTGGCAGGCCGGGCGCTGAGGTGCACGAAACCAGTTGAAGTCTCTGCGGTGTGTGCACACCGATGAGATCACCCCCCTCGTGCTCACGCAACCCTCGTCGCGTGCCGAGCATGCGGAAAGGAGAACCGCGATGCGGTTCGAAGTCGCAAATGACAGGGGCGGAAGGCCCACGTGGTGGCTCTACGGGGACAACCACAAGCTCGTCGCCTGGGCCGGCGAGACGTTCGCCTCCTCGTACAACGCTCACCGTTCGGCGGCCGCCTTCAAGGCTGCTGCCAAGATAGCGAGGTACGAGGTTTACCTCGACGGCTCCGGGCAGTACCGGTGGCGAGCATGGCGGTCCTCGGACAAGGTTGCCGCGTCGGGAGAGTCCTTCTCAAGCAGGTGGGCGGCGCAGGCTGCTGCCGACAACGTCCGTGACAACGCCGGGAACGCGGGAGGGCTCGCGGCGGCCTGATTGGGGAGGAGACGCCATCAAGTCGTGCAGACACGCACGACTTGAGATGCTGAAGGTGAGCGCTCCGCGGCGCGCTGAGGAGCGCTCACCTTCGGTCGACGCGGCCTTCGCCCCGCCGATGCAGCGGATCGTCACGTCTTTCTTGCCTGCTCTTGAGTGCCGGCCGGCTGGGAGCGAAGCTGATGAGGACCGGCAGGTCGGCCAGAAGCGTGCAGCCCAGCAACTACGGGCTAACTTGAGTGGAGACGAAGAGAATCGAACTCTCAACCCCCGCCTTGCAAAGGCGGTGCTCTGCCAATTGAGCTACGTCCCCGGGCGGAACCCGCAGGCGGGCTCCGAGCATTCCGATCCTAGCCGCAGGACCGTCGGCGGCCGAACGCGAACGCACAGCTACTGGGGAGTGGTGGCCTGCTTCCAGACCTCGCTGCTGTCCTGGGCCTTCTTGCGCTTCATGGCGTACTGCACCCCGACGGCCGCGGCGGCGAGCATGAGCAACTTCTTCACCGGCTTCTCCCCTCGCTGCGCACGGGCCGGACGGGCCGTGTGAACCACCGAACGCCTTGCAGAGTGGGCCTAGGAGGACTTGAACCTCCGGCCTCATCCTTATCAGGGATGCGCTCTAACCGTCTGAGCTATAGGCCCGCTGCACGCTGACGCGCGAGGAGTGACTTTACCGGGTGGCCTGGCCGCTCCCAAACCGGGTATGTCACCGGCCCGGGCCGTAGTGCCCGACGAAGGGCCGCTGAAGAGAGGCGACTACTCCCGTTCGGACAGCGTCACCTCGACGCCGCCCACCAGGTCGGCGCACAGGTTGTAGATCATCGCCCCGATGGTGGTCAGGGCGATGAACAGCACGATGTTGACCGCCCCGATGATGATGGCGCCGCCGAACACCAGCGAACCGGTCACCACGTCGTTGGTCTTGCCGTCGCCGAGGATGGTGTGCACGGTGTCGTTCACCTTGCTGAACACCCCGGCCACGTCGAGGACGCCGTACAGCACCCCGACCATGATCAGCCAGACGAAGAACATCGCGATCGCGAGCACGCAGGAGAACTTGAAGACCGAGTAGACGTTGATGTGGCTCAGGGTGAGCCTGGCACGCCGAGGCTGCCGGGCGCCCCGGCCCGAACGACCCCGGCCGGCCCGGGACTCCGCCTCGTTGGCCGCGGTCCTCATCGCGCCCCGGGCGGTGGAAGTCGCCGCGGTGGCGGTGGCCGCCGCCGCGGACGCCTTGGACGCCAACTTGGCTCCGAGGCCGTTGCCCGACGAGCCGTCCTCAGCACCGGGGCCGACCGTCGCGGGGGCCGACCAGCCGCCGGGCTGCTGCTGGCCCGGCCCCGCAGCCGGCGTCCCCACCTTCGGCAGGGTCGCGGTGTCCTGCTCGGCGCCGGCGTTGCCGCCTCGAGCAGGTGGCGGATAGCCCTGAGTCATATCCCTGCTACTCCTGCTCCTCGGGTTCGTCGGCATTGCGGGCGATCGAGATGAGAGAAACTCCGTCAGGCAGGTTGATCAGCCGCACGCCCATGGTCTGGCGAGAGGTTCGCCGCACCTCGACGACGGATGTCCGGATCACCACGCCGTCGGACGTGATCGCATAGATCTCGTCCTCCGGCCGCACGGTCATCGCGCCGACCAAGGCACCACGCGTGGAGACTATACGCGCGGTAAGCACGCCCTTCCCGCCTCGACCTTGGACCGGGTACTCCGCGACCTTGGTCCGCTTGGCGAAGCCGCCGTCGGTCGCGATCAGGATCTCCATGTCGTCCTGGACAACCTCCATGGCCAGCAACTCGTCGTTGCCGGAGAACCGCATGCCGATCACGCCGGACGTCGCCCGGCCCATCGGGCGCAGCGTCTCGTCGTCGGCCTTGAACCGGATCGACTGGGCCCGCTTGCTGACCAGCAGCAGGTCGTCGGTCGGTGAGATCAGGGAGGCGTCGATCAGCTCGTCCTCCTCGCGCAGGTTGATGGCCACGATGCCACCGGAGCGGTTGGAGTCGAAGTCGCTGAGCTTGGTCTTCTTCACCAGGCCGGCCTTGGTGGCCAGCACCAGGTACGGGGCCACCTCGTAGTTCTTGATGGTGATCACCTCGGCGATCACTTCGTCCGGCTGGAAGGCCAGCAGGTTGGCCACGTGCTGGCCACGGGCGTTGCGGTTGGCCTCGGGCAGGTCATAGGTCTTGGTGCGATAGACGCGGCCCTTGTTGGTGAAGAACAGGATCCAGTCGTGGGTCGAGCAGACGAAGAAGTGTGCCACCAGGTCATCGGTCTTCAGCGCCGCGCCCTGCACGCCCTTGCCGCCGCGGCGCTGGGCCCGGTACAGGTCGGTCTTGGTGCGCTTGGCGTACCCGGTCCGGGTGATGGTGACCACCACGTCCTCGGCGGCGATCAGGTCCTCCATCGACATGTCGCCGTCGAAGGGGATCAGCCGGGTGCGCCGCTCGTTGCCGTACTTGTCGACGATCTCGTTCAGCTCGTCGCGGATGATCTGGCGCTGCCGGCCGGGCTTGTCGAGGATGTCGCGGAAGTCGGCGATCTTGGCCTCGATCTCGGCGGCCTCCTCCTGGATCCGCAACCGCTCCAGCGCGGCCAGCCGGCGCAGCTGCAGGTCCAGGATCGCGACGGCCTGGATCTCGTCGATCTCGAGCAGCTGCATCAACCCGGTCCGGGCGGCGTCGGCCGACGGCGAGTTGCGGATCAGCGCGATAACTTCATCGAGCCTGTCCAGGGCTGCGAGGTAGGCGCGCAGGATGTGGGCCCGCTCCTCGGCCTTGCGCAACCGGTGTCGGGTGCGCCGCTGGATGACCTCGACCTGGTGCTCGACGTAGTAGCTGACCACCTGGTTCAGCGCCAGGGTGCGCGGCACCCCGTCGACGATCGCCAGCATCGTCACGCCGAAGGTGGTCTGCAGCTGGGTGTGCTTGTAGAGGTTGTTGAGCACCACCTTGGCCACCGCGTCACGCTTGAGGGTGACCACGATCCGCATCCCGATCCGGTCGGAGGACTCGTCGTTGATGTCGGCGATGCCACCCACCTTGCCGTCGCGGGCCAGGCCCGCGATGGTCTCGACCAGGTTGTCGGGGTTGACCTGGTAGGGCAGCTCGGTGACCACCAGGATGGTGCGTCCCCGGCTGTCCTCCTCGACGGTCACCACGGCCCGCATCCGGATCGAGCCGCGGCCGGTGCGGTAGGCCTCCTCGATGCCGTCCCGGCCGACGATCAGCCCCTTGGTCGGGAAGTCCGGCCCGGGGATGGCGCTCATCAGCTGCTCGAGCAGCTCCTCCTCGCCAGCGTCGGGGTGATCCAGGGCCCAGGTGACGCCGGCGGCCACCTCGCGCAGGTTGTGCGGCGGCAGGTTGGTCGCCATGCCGACCGCGATACCGCCGCCGCCGTTGACCAGCAGGTTCGGGATCCGGGACGGCAGCACCACCGGCTCCTGGGAGCGGCCGTCGTAGTTGGGCTTGAAGTCGACGGTGTCCTCGTCGATGTCGCGCAACATCTCCATGGCCAGCGGCGACAGCCGGGCCTCGGTGTTGTGCGAGATGAAGCCGTTGGTGAGGAACGCGTGGTCCGGGGCGTCGACCCGCAGCGAGTAGACCGCCTGGACGCCGGCCGGCACCACCGAGCTGACCGGGACCAGCGTGAACTGGCGCGGGTCGCCGCCGTCGTCGGGCAGGTGCCGGGCCTGGCCGGTGCGGTAGGCGGCACTCAGGTCGGGCAGCAGCGGCAGCGCCTCGGCCCAGCTCTGGCTGCTGAACCGCGACGAGCGCACCACCAGCACGTCGGCGGTGGTGATCTCGCCGAGCAGCTTCCACATCAGGGTCGGGACGTTCTGCACCCGGCCGATCACCAGCAGCGGGTGGTTGGCGGTGCCGGTCACCGACCGGTCGCCGGCCGACGCCGTCAGCACCGGATGCTCGCCGGAGTGGTGGAACGCGCTGACCCGCACCGGCGTGCCGTCCCGGCCGATCACCTTGAAGTCGACCTCGGTGGTCGAGTTCGGCTCGGCCGCGGGCACCAGGTCGGCGATCGCCACCTCGCCGTCGGGGGTGGCGACCAGAGTCTGGCCCGTGACGCAGTAGCGCATCGCGGCCGCCGGGTCGTTGCCCGGTGAGCCGAAGTTGCCCTGGCCGTCGATCAACGGGGCGCGCATCGACCAGGGCTGGGCCAGCCGCACCAGGGTGTCGTAGATCGCGGAGTCGCCGTGCGGGTGGTAGTTGCCCATCACGTCACCGACCACCCGCGAGCACTTGACGTAGCCCCGGTCCGGCCGGAAGCCGCTGTCGTACATCGCGTAGAGCACCCGGCGGTGCACCGGCTTGAGCCCGTCGCGCACATCGGGCAGCGCCCGGGCGACGATGACGCTCATCGCGTAGTCCAGGAAGCTGCGCTGCATCTCCAGCTGGATGTCGACCGGTTCGATCCGGTCGCTGATGGGCGGCGGAATCTCAGTCATGAGGGCCTTTCAGGGCTAAGGGCAGGACGGCGTGGGCGAGCGAGCCGGGTCGGGCGGGGCCGATCAGCTGCCGCCGTGCCGGGTGAGCTCAGATGCGTCAGATATCCAGGAACCGGACGTCCTTGGCGTTGCGGACGATGAAGGAGCGGCGGGCGTCGACGTCATCGCCCATCAGCACCGAGAACAACTCGTCGGCCGTCGCGGCATCGTCCAGCGTGACCAGGCGCAGCATCCGGGTGGCCGGGTCCATCGTGGTCTCCCACAGTTCCTTGGCGTTCATCTCGCCCAGGCCCTTGTACCGCTGGATCGAGTCACCGGCCACCCGCCGCCGGCCGGCGCCTTCACCGGCCTCGATCAGGCCGTCGCGCTCCCGGTCGGAGTAGGCGTAGTCCGGCTCACCCTTGGACCACTTGATCTTGTACAGCGGCGGCATCGCCAGGTACACGTGGCTGTGCTCGATCAGCGGGCGCATGAACCGGAACAGCAGGGTCAGCAGCAGGGTGGTGATGTGCTGGCCGTCGACGTCGGCGTCGGCCATCAGCACCACCTTGTGGTAGCGCAGCTTGGTGAGGTCGAAGTCGTCGTGGATGCCGGTGCCCAGCGCGGTGATCAGCGACTGGACCTCGGTGTTCTTCAGCACCCGGTCGATCCGGGCCTTCTCGACGTTGATGATCTTGCCCCGGATCGGCAGGATCGCCTGGGTGCGCGGGTCCCGGCCCTGCTTGGCCGAACCGCCCGCCGAGTCGCCCTCGACGATGAAGACCTCGGACTCCCGCGGGTCGGTGGACTGGCAGTCGGCCAGCTTGCCCGGCATCGAGCCGGACTCGAGCAGCGACTTGCGCCGGGCCAGCTTGCGGGCCTGCGCGGCGGCGATGCGG
>DASZEI010000405.1:0-2454 GCA_035940975.1 Jatrophihabitans sp.
GCCGCGGCGCTGGTGCGGGCGCTGCCCCAGCCGTTCACCGCCAGCCAGGCCCGGCAGGCGCTGCGCACCACCCGGCGGGTGGCGCTGCCGTTGCTGGAGCGGCTGGACGCCGCCGGGCTGACCGTCCGGCTGGACGACAGCCGGCGGGCGGTGCGCGGCTGATCCGGGGCAAGATGAAAGGTATGAGCACCCGGCGCGGAGTCCTGTTCGACATCGACGGCACCCTGGTCGACACCAGCTACCTGCACACCGTCGCCTGGTGGCAGGCCTTCCGGCAGGCCGGGATGGATGCCTCGATGGCGCGGATCCACCGGGCGATCGGGATGGGCGGTGACCAGCTGGTGCACGAGGTCAGCGACGGCGCGGCCGATGACCAGGCCGAGCAGCTGATCACCAGCCACGACGCCCTGTACTCGGCCCACTGGCCGGCGCTGCGGCTGCTGCCCGGGGCCCGCGAACTGGTACGGCACTGCCACCAGGTCGGCCTGGTGACGGTGCTGGCCAGTTCGGCCAACAGCGCCGAGCTGGACGTCTTGACCACGGTGCTCGACCTCGACGACGTGATCGACGCGGCGACCGGCGGGGCTGATGTCGACAGCAGCAAGCCCGATCCGGACATCGTGCTGGTGGCGCTGGACAAGGCCGGCCTCCGGCCGGAGAACGCCGTCTTCGTCGGCGATGCGGTGTGGGACGTGCAGGCCTCGGCCAAGGTCGGGCTGCGCTGCGTCGGGCTCGAATCCGGCGGCACCAGCGCCGCGGAGCTGGTCGCGGCCGGGGCGGTGCGGACCTACCGGGACGCCGCCGACCTGCTGGCGCGCTTCACCGGAAGCCCACTGGATTTCAGCTGAGATTCGTGGAAAACCGCAAGTCAGCAAAGCCTTAAGTCCGCCTGTCCATCGCGCCTGACTGCGCGTTGCCGTAGGGTGGGAAATTGTCGGTGTTTGCACCGTTGACCGGGTGCCTGCTGTCCAGAATTATGAGCAACGCGGCCTGGGGCGCGCTGCGCGGATCGCCGTCCGTTGGGCCATTTCCTGATCCGAATGATCGACTCGCGAAGGAGCGAAAAGTTGGCCGCACACGAGGATCGGGTTGACCACACGCTCGCCACGCACGAGTTGAGTGACGATGAACAGCTCGCGATCGATGGTGGCACGCCGGTGCGCGCCGAGCCATGGCCGACCTATGACAAAGGTGCTGTATTCATCCAGCCTGAAGACGAAGAAGCTGCCATTAGTGCAATTCGCAGTCATCTCTTCTTCCGTTATGACTACCGGGCTTATGAAGAGACTCAAGCCGGCCAGCTGGAGCAGGAGTTGTGTGACCACTTCGGCATCGAGCACGCCCTTGCCGTCACCAGTGGGACCGCCGCCCTCGCGCTGGCCATCATGGCCGCCGGCATCCCGCCCGGGTCGCTGATCGCCTGTCCGGGCTTCACATTCGTGGCCACCCCCAGCGCCATCGTGATGGCCGGCTGCCGGCCGCTGCTGGTGGAGGTCACCGAGGACCTGCACTTCGACCTGGCCGACCTGCGGCGCCGCTGGACTCCCGAGATCAAGGCGATCATGGTCGTGCACATGCGAGGTTTCGCATCCGACGTCGAGGCCCTGGTCGACTTCGCCGCCGAGATGGGAGTACCGCTGTTCGAGGATGCGGTGCCGGCCCTCGGCGCCCAGCTCAACGGCCGCAAGCTGGGCACCTTCGGGCTGGCCGGGGGCTTCAGCACCCAGTCGGACAAGTCGCTGAACTCCGGTGAGGGTGGCTTCCTGCTCACCAACGACAGCGCGCTGTGTGCCCGCGCGGTGGTGCTCGCCGGCGCCTACGAGGGCCGGGTCAGCCGGCACTTCAGCAACCAGCCGCCGCCGCTGGAGACCGATCTGACCCTGCCCCTGCTCAGCCTGCGGATGGATGAGATCCGGGCGGCGCTGCTGCGCTCGGAGCTGAAGCGGTTGCCGCAGCGGCTGGAGTGCTTCCACCGCAACTATGACTACGTCGCCACCGCGCTGGCAGACGTCGAGGGCATTCAGATCCGCCGGCCGGTCGCGCCGGGCGCCTACCTCGGCGAGGCGTTCATCTTCCGGGTGCCCGATGGCAAAGCACAGTGGTTCGCCGAGGCGCTGTGCGCCGAAGGCATCGACGCGCGCAACCTGGGCTCGCCCGAGGACGCCAACGTCCGGGCGTTCTGGAACTGGCGGTTCCTGTTCCCCGGCCTCGACGTCGACGGGATCCAGGCCCAGCTGCCGTTCACCACCGGCTACCTGCAGGACTCGGTGGACGTGGCACTGTCGTCCACGCTCAGTACCCAGGATTGCGACGACCTGATCACCGCGGTCCGCCGGATAGCGCGAGCCATGCAACCGCAGCGCCCGGCCCGAGTGGAGCAATCTGCGGGATGACCGCGGTCGCAAGCGCCGATGCACTACCCCGCAAGGCCCTGGTCGGCCCGTTCGGCGGCCT
>DASZEI010000406.1:0-4806 GCA_035940975.1 Jatrophihabitans sp.
GCCGGGCACGGCGGCTTGAGCTCGTCGGCCAGCCGCTTGAGGATCGCGTCGGCGTCCGCGCGGCTGTTGGCGGTGATGCCGTTGAGCACCTGCCCGCTGGCCGACTGGGTCAGGTCATCGACCTTCAGGTCGCTGTTCTCGATGACCGAGTACAGGCTGACCGGTCCGAAATGCGCGTTCACCCCGCGGAACACCGCCACCTCGTCGCCGTCCCTGCCGACGAAGTACTGCCGCTGGGTCCACAGGTAGCCGCCGACCGCCGCGACCACCAGCAGCAGCGCGGCCACGCCGCTGACCAGCCAGCGGCGCCTGCCCCGGCGGGACTGCGCGGCCGGTGGCTCGACCCGCTCCGGGCTCGACATCCGGGCCGCCCGGGTCGCCGGGGAGTCGGAGCCGGAACCCATCGTCTCGACCCGATCGGTCACCGCGCCGCCGACGATCGGCAGGTCATCGCCCTCGCGGACGTCCACCACGTCGGCGACGATGCAGGTGACGTTGTCGGGGCCGCCACCGCGCAGCGCCAGCTCGATCAGCCGGTCGGCGCAGCCCTGCGGGGTGCCCGACGCCAGCGTCTCGAGCAGGGTGGACGCGGTGACGACGTCGCTCAGGCCGTCGCTGCAGAGCAGGTACCGGTCGCCCTTGCGAGCCTCCCGGATCGAGATGTCCGGATCGATGTCGGTGCCGTTGAGGGCGCGCAGGATCACCGACCTGCGCGGGTGGTGGGAGGCCTCGTCGGCGGTCAGCTTGCCGGAGTCGACGAGTGACTGGACGTAGGTGTCGTCGTGGGTGATCTGGCTGAGCTGGCCGCCGCGCAGCAGGTAGGCCCGGGAGTCGCCGACGTGCACCAGCGCGATCCGGCTGCCGGCGAACCGGATCGCGGTCAGGGTGGTGCCCATCCCCTCCAGGGCCGGGTTCTCGTCCACCGCATGCGCCAGCGCCGCGGTCGCGTCGGCCACCGTGTCGCGCAGCGTGCCGATCAGGTCGGCGATCGGCCGGTCCTCGTCCAGGCTCTCGACCGTGCCGATGACGATCTTGGACGCCACCTCGCCGGCCGCGTGGCCGCCCATGCCGTCGGCGATCGCCAGCAGCCGGGGACCGGCGTACACCGAGTCCTCGTTGTTGCCCCGGACCAGGCCCCGGTCCGAGCGCACCGCGTACTTGAGGGTCAGCGCCATGCGTTCATCGAAGTTCCATGGCGGTCTTGCCGATCCGGATCACCACGCCCGCCTCCAGCGGGACCGGGCCGGTGACCTTGGTCTGGCCGATGTAGGTGCCGTTGGTGGAACCGAGGTCTTCGAGATACCACACGCCGTTGTTCTCGCTGATCCGGGCGTGCCGGGTGGAGGCGTAGTCGTCGGTCAACACCAGGGTGGAGTCGTTGGCGCGGCCGATCAGGATCGGCTTGCCGGTCAGCGCCACCCGGGTTCCGGCCAGGCTGCCCTCGGTGACGATCAGCTGCGACAGGCCGCCGCGGCCCGGACGGCCCTCGCGCCCCTCGGCAGTGGCGCCGCGACCCTTCTTGGGCTTGGGCTTGGCCGGTACCGGCACCCGGGGGGCGCCGGCGGTGCGCAACTCCATCCGGATGACCCGGACCATGGCGAACAGGAAGAGCCAGAGCAGTGCCAGGAAGGCGAAGCGCATCAGCTGGATCGCCAGTGGCGAGGTCAAGAGTTGTCCTCGTGGAACACCAGCCGGGTGTGCCCGACCCGGATCACGTCGCCGTGCTGCAACGGCTGGGTACGGACGGGGTGACCGTTGACCGAGGTGCCGTTCGTCGAGCCCAGGTCATAGACGGTGGCATGGCCGTCGGCCACGTGCACGTCGGCGTGCCGCCGCGAGACGCCCTGGTCCATCAGCTGCAGATCCGAGCCGGTGCCCCGGCCGACGATGTTGCTGCCGGGTTTGAGGTCCACCACCCTCGGGGTGCCGTCCACGGTGAGCCGGGGTTGGTAGGCCGGCCGGCGGGGCGGCTGGGCGTAGGTCGGCTGGGCCTGCGGCGAGAACTGGGTGGGCTCCGGCTCCTCCTGCCTGGGCCGGGGCTGGGCTTGGGGTACCGGCGGGGCCGGGGCGGCCACGGCCGGTGCGGGGACCGCGACCTCGGCCTGGTGCGGGCCCTGCTGGCCGGCGTGTGGCTGGCCCTGCGGCTGTGGCTGGCCCTGGGGGGGTCCCTGAGGTGAGGCGCCGTAGGGCTGCAGGTACTCGTCCGGGCGGCCGGCGACCACCGGCATCGACATCGAGTCCACCGGCCGGCGGCGCGGCGGGGCCTGCGGCTCCATCCGGGAGGCGACCCCGAAGACGCCGGTGTGCAGGGACTCGTCGCGGGCCAGGTAGACCTCGATGTCACCGATGGTGGCCAGCCGGTTGTCGTCGAGGTACTCCTGGATCAGCTCGGCCAGCGACCGGGTCAGCTGGACCTCCCAGGGCGCCAGCCGCTCGTAGTCGGAGGTGCCCAGGGTGACCCGGTAGCGGTTGGGCACCAGCACCTGGCCGTTGCCCATCACCGCCTTCTTGTCCATCGCCTCGCGCTGCAGGGCGTTACCGATTTCGACCGGTTCGACCTGTCCTTTGAAGACCCTGGCGAAGGCCGCGCCGACCATGCTCTCGAGCCGTCGTTCGAAACGTTGGGCGAGGCTCATCGTCGCGGTCCTCCTCTCCGAGGTGGTCGCTGGCATGGTGGTTGCGAGGCTTGCGAGGGCCGGGGTACGCCGTTGATGGTATCCGCGCGGGGGGTTGCGGGCCCCGCAGGGACGTCCACGGCGCCGTGATAATCTGGGCCGTCTTTTCAAGACGCCTCGGGCAAGTGGCGGAATGGCAGACGCGCACGGTTCAGGTCCGTGTGTCCGTAAGGACGTGGGGGTTCAACTCCCCCCTTGCCCACTCACCTCGTTCTGGAACGCGAAGGCGGCGCAAGCCCTTCGCGTGGCCCATACCCACGGTCACAGCGAGCCGAACTGGTCGCGCAGCGCGTCGAACGCGGCGTCCTGGCTCATCCCCAACGAACGGACCGCCAGCGCATAGGTCCGGGCAGCACTGGCCAGACCGGCCTTGGTCTGACTCGCCGGCGGCCGGCGGCGGGGCGCGATTGTGGTGCCGTGACGCACCCGGCTGGTCACGACACCGTCGGTTTCGAGTTCGCGATAGGCCCGCGCCACCGTTCCCGGGGCCAGGCCGAGGTCGCTGGCCAACTGCCGGATGCTGGGCAGCCGGGCACCGACCGGTAGCGCACCCGCGGCGGCAAGGTCGGCTATCTGTGCGCGAACCTGCTCATAGGGCGGCACCGGGCTGGTGATGTCTACGTCGATGTTCACTGCCCGAGAAGTTCCCGCGACTCGGATCGTGCTAGCCGAGTCGGCGGCTGGGAGGTGGGCAGGCCAGCCCGAGCCCGAGCAGCGGCAACAGCGTCGCGATCGCATCGGCCCAGGAGGCAAAGCAGGCCGAGACCGCCGCCGGGCAGGCTGAGCACGGCGGCGCCGAGATAGCCGATGATCGCCAGCGCGGCACCGGCCAGCACGTGCAGTGAGCGGGACCTGATCGCCTCGTCGGCAGCGAGGACGTCTTCAGCTGCGATCGGTTGCGAACGGCCGAGGATATGGCGCCCCACCGCCACTGTGACGGCCGCCGCGGCGAGAGTGAGGGCCAGCCACCCGGCCGGCTCCAGCTGCCCCGACTTCGACGGCAGCTTTGCGAATTCCACTGTGAGGAGCGCGAAGAACATGATGAGCACGAAGAACCGGACGTGGCCTGGAAGGTAGTCCGACAGAGTTATCGACTGTTCGGTCATACAACGGGATCAGCCCACTCCGATGCTGCTCCGGCTACGCCGGCCCTGGGGCCACCGAACCACCCGTTGGAGGCGGGCGTGATCTCGTCCGGACTGGCCTGGACCGCCTGCCACGGTTCGGCCTGAGCTATCCGGTGTCGTCACGGACGTTGTAGGACCGCTTGCAGGTACGTCGCGGTGCGGCTCGCCTCGCAGCGAGCCACGCCTCCCGCTCAACCGGCGATCGCACTCGCGGTCATCCGACGTCCTCGCGTCGCGGGTACGAGTCCTGCGTGCCGCGGCGCCCCACGGAGAACGCTGCCGCGTCGTTGGCGAACCGTACGGCCTCCGGCAGCGCATCACCGTGGGCGATCCGGTCGGCGAGGGCGCCGACGAAGGCGTCCCCCGCGCCGGTCGTGTCCACGACCGGCACGGCACACCCGCGGACGTGCTCGGGCAGGCCGCCCGACTGGGCCAGTACCGCGCCGCGCGCGCCGAGGGTGAGGACGACCGACCGCACACCCAGCGTCAGCAGCTCGGCAGCGACCTCGGCGGCGTCACGGTCAGCCGGGTAGCCGCCCAGGAGTGTCGCGGCTTCGTTCTCGTTGACGACGAGCGGATCGGCCGCGGCAAGGACCTCTGCCGCGAGGGCCGCGGCGGGTGCCGCGTTGAGGATGACCCGCACACCCCGAGCGACGGCTGCCGAGGCGGCGTACGCGACGGTCTCCAAGGGGAGCTCGAGCTGCAGCACGAGCACTGCCGCACCGGACCACACGTCCGAGACCTCGTCGACGAGCGCGGTGGTTGCCGAGGCATTCGCGCCGGCCGAGACGACGATGGAGTTCTCGCCGTCCGGCGTGAGCAGGATGACAGCAGTAGCCGTCGGAGCGGCGACCCTCCGCACGCCGGACACGTCGACGCCATTCCGGACCAGGGACGCGGTCACGACGTCGCCGAAGCTGTCGGCTCCGATGCACCCGATGAAGCTGACGCTCGAGCCGAGCCGGGCTGCGGCGACGGCTTGGTTCGCGCCCTTCCCGCCAGGG
>DASZEI010000407.1:0-2845 GCA_035940975.1 Jatrophihabitans sp.
CGCCATCGGCTTGCCCTCCGCGTGCACCTGCAGGATCCGGTAGCGGCCCTTGAGGTCGGGGGCGTCGACGGCGATCTGCCGGTCGAAACGACCGGGCCGGAGCAACGCCGGGTCGAGGACGTCGGGGCGGTTGGTGGCGGCCATGACGATGACGTTGGTCCCCTGCTCGAAGCCGTCCATCTCAACGAGGATTTGGTTGAGGGTCTGCTCACGCTCGTCGTGGCCACCGCCCATGCCGGCGCCGCGGTGCCGGCCCACGGCGTCGATCTCGTCGACGAACACGATCGCCGGCGCGTTGGACTTGGCCTGCTCGAACAGGTCGCGTACCCGGGAGGCACCCACACCGACGAACATCTCGACGAAGTCCGAGCCGGAGATGGAGTAGAACGGCACGCCGGCCTCACCGGCCACCGCCCGGGCCAGCAGCGTCTTACCGGTGCCGGGCGGGCCGTAGAGCAGCACGCCCTTCGGGATCTTGGCCCCGATCGCCTGGTAGCGGGCCGGGTTGGACAGGAAGTCCTTGATCTCTTCCAGTTCCTCGATCGCCTCGTCGGCACCGGCCACGTCGGCGAAGGTGGTCTTCGGAGTGTCCTTGCTGACCAGCTTGGCCTTGCTGCGGCCGAAGCTCATCACCTTCGAGCCGCCACCCTGCAGGTTGGACATCACGAAGAACAGCACGAACGCGATCAGCAGGATCGGCAGCAGCGACAGCAGGATGCTGACGAGGGCGTTCTCCTTGCTCTGCTTGGTGTCGGTGATCGCGCCGTTGGACTTGAGCAGGTCGCTGGTCAGGGTCTGGGTGAAGTCGGCCGGGTAGGAGGCGCTGACCTTGGACTTGCCGTTGAACGGCGCCTTCAGGTCCAGGTCGACGCGTGATTCCTTGTCGTGGATCGTCGCCGTCTTGACGTTGCCCGAAGTGATCTGCGACAGCGCCTCGGAGGTCTTGACGGTCTTGTAGGAGCTGCCGCCGGACAGCATCTGCGGCAGGGCGAACAGCAGGATGACTGCGACGGCGATCCACAGTATCGGTGAGCGAGCGAGGCGCTTACGATCCATTTTGCGTCCGCCCGGTCAAGAAAACCGGGCGAGTCCTCCTGATCAGGGGCCGGAAATACTGGTTCGGACGGTACACGCAGCCTTTGAGGCCTGCGTTAATCGAACGCTGCGCGCAGCGAGGGAGTTCCTCGCCCACCAGGATATGTGAGCTAACCGCCGCCGGCTCACCACAGCTTCGCTACCGGCGTAGCGCGGCATCTATTAGTGAGCGGGCGACTCCGTCACCCGCCGTAGCGCTCAACACTGTCTACGGAGCGGGCGACTCCGTCACCCGCCGTAGACGGAAGGCTTGAGGCGTCCGATGTAGGGCAGGTCGCGGTAGCGCTCGGCGTAGTCCAGGCCGTAGCCCACCACGAACTCGTTCGGGATGTTGAAACCCACGTACTTGACCCGGACCGGCACCTTCAGGGCATCCGGCTTGCGCAGCAGCGCCACCACCTCGACCGTGGCCGGGTTGCGGGCCTGCAGGTTCTTCAGCAGCCAGGACAGCGTCAGCCCGGAGTCGATGATGTCCTCGACGATCAGGATGTCGCGGCCGGTGATGTCACGGTCGAGGTCCTTGAGGATCCGCACCACGCCTGAGGAGGTGGTGGAGGACCCGTAGGAGCTGCAGGCCATGAACTCCATGGTGGAGGGCCGGCTGAGCCCGCGGGCCAGGTCCGACATGAACATCACCGCGCCCTTGAGCACGCCGACCAGCAGCGGCTCGCGGTCGGCGTAGTCGGCGTCGATCTCGCCGGCCAGTTCGGTGATCTTGGCCCGGATGTCCTCGGCGGACACCACCACGGCTTCGATGTCGTCGTCCAGGACGGACACAGTCACTCCTCGGGTGGCTCTCGGGGCGCGGTGAGCCATAGCGTGCCAGACGCCCGTTCGGCGCGGTAACCGCCCGGCAGGTCGATCGGCCCCTGGCCGTGCCAGTCGCGCACCAACCGCCACAGCTCAAGCACATGAGCGGCGGTCAGCGGCCCGGCACCGGCCCGCTCGGCCCAGGTCTTGAGGACCCGGCTGAGGATGCCGTCCGGGTGCCGGCCCAGTACGTCAACACTCAGGCCACCCGCACCCAGGGAATCCGCGCCAGCGGTCACCGACGCGGCCGCCAGCGCCAGCTGGGCCAGCTGGTCCAGGGTGTCCAGGTCGGCCTGCAGCTGCCCGGCGGTCCGCACCAGTGCCTCGGTGACACCGCCGGCCAGCACGTCCTCCAGCAACGGCAGCACCTCCCGACGAAGCCGGCTGCGCCGGAACCGCGGATCGTCGTTGTGCGGGTCCTGCCAGACCGGCAGCCCGAGCGCCCGGCAGGCGGCTTCGGTCTCGGACCGCCGCAGCACCAGCAGCGGCCGCAGGTACCCGTCCTGCTCGGAGCGCATGCCGGCGATCGAGCGGGGCCCGGAGCCCCGCCCCAGGCCCAGCAGGACGGTCTCGGCCTGGTCGTCGGCGGTGTGCCCGAGCAGCACCAGGCCCTGGTCGAGGAACGGTCGCAGCGCCGCGTAGCGCGCGGTCCGGGCAGCGGCCTCCGGGCCGCCGGCCGAGCCGACGGCGACCCGCAGCACGTGCACCGGGTCCAGGCCCAGCTCATAGCCGAGGGCGCCGACCCGCTCTGCCTGCCGGGCCGAACCGTCCTGCAGGCCGTGGTCGACGCAGACCAGGCCCGCCGGCCGGCCGGAGCGGGCGCTGACGAAGGCCAGCGCCGCCGCCAGCGCGACCGAGTCCGCGCCGCCGGAGCAGGCCACGAAGGCCGGCGTCGTCACCGGATAGGCGGCCAGCGCCCGGCGCACCGCGAGCCGGACGG
>DASZEI010000408.1:0-3882 GCA_035940975.1 Jatrophihabitans sp.
CCCGGCATCCCGCCGGGGCGGGAGACGTACTCGCCGACCACGACACAGGTGAACAGCAACGTCACGAGATCCCCGGACTGGTCGAGCAGGGCCGGCACCTCGCTGTCGGCGAACGTCATGCCGGTCGCGGTCGCCCCGAGGGCGTACGCCGCCAGGTGCAGCCGTCCCTCGACCAGGCCGGCAGCCAGTTGGGCGTCCCGGTAGCCCCGGTCGTCCAGTTCGGTGCCGTCGATCGCGCCGATCACCACGTAGCCGGCGTCCGCGGCCAGGTACTGGTCCAAGGCAACCCGCAGCAGCTCGTCCCGCAGTTCGGCCTGCCGCTGCGGGGTGTCGAGATCGGGCCACCGGTAGATGCCCGGGGCGGTGCCCTCCACGCCGTGCACCACCACCCAGTGCGGCACCTCGATCCCGCGCATCGCCGCGCGCATCGGCCAGTCCAGCAGTTGGCGCGGCAGCTTGACGTCCCGGTTCATCAGCCGCTGCGAGCCGCGCCGCAGGATCACCTCGTCCAGTACGGGTGAGTCGGGGACGTCGGCCAGCACCGGGCCGACCGGCCACGCCGGGCCCCATTCGTCACGGTCGCCGGCCCGTTGGGCTTGGGTGCACAGCGGGAACTCGACCTCGGGCACGCTTCCTACCGTGGCCGGACCGCCGGCTTGGGTTGCCGGCGTTCCGTCGCCCAGCACGAGCAGCGCCAGCGGGAACTCGTGCACGCCGTCGGCGCCCACCAGGCCGGCAATCGCGGCATCGGCGAACTGGGTCTGCAGCCGAGGTCGGGCACCGGCGCTGTCGGCCGCGGCGATCAGCTGGGACAGCGCGGTGCCGGCGTCCCAGTACAGGTGGCGCCAGCCCCGCTCGGCGTAGCGCCACCCGGTCCGCCACGGAATCCCGGTGACGATCAGCGTGCTGGCCGCACCGTCCGGCGCCGGCCCGACCTGCACCAGGGCGTGTTCGACGGGGTCATACCAGTGCACCCCGTCCGGTACCCCCTGAACGCCTCTGGTGCTGGCATAGAGCTCCAGCGGGAACCGGGCGCCGGCCGAGCCCGCGGCCCGGAACAGGATCTGGCGCCCGGGGCGCTCGCCGGTCCGGACCACGCCCGCGCCGAGGTAGAGGATCCGGCCGAGCTGCGCCGCGTCGAGCGGCCTGCTCGGTACCGGACTGTCCAGTGCCGGGCTGCCTGCCAGCACGGCGGTGGCGCTGACGCCCGGATTCGGCAGCTCGCGTGGCAACGGCGTCACCGGCAGGCCGGCGTCGTACTGCTTGACCGGCGGCGGGAGCGTCTCCAGGTCGTTCGGAACCAGGTCGTGCCGGACCCGGGGGTCATCGACCGGCACATCCCAGTCCCCATCAGGGGTGTATGACGTCAGCCGGTGCAGCAGCCCCGCTCCGCTCTCCAGATCCATGCGCGACAGCGTGCCAGGTTCCCGGTCGCGGCTGGTACCCGCACTCGGCGCTGACTGCTCGATCAGAAGGCGCGAGCTGGCTGACCCGTTCCGACCCGCGGCGAGACCTTCGCTCAGCCGCCGGAATCGTCCAGTTCAGCGCCGAAGGGCACCGCGCGGGACTCGCGATCAGCCAGCCAGCCCTCGGGCAGGGTGACCTTGCGCGCTCCCGAGGTGCGCCCGCGCGGCCGACCGAGCACCTCGGCCGGAAACGGCTGGCTCTGATCCAGCTGGCCCAGCAGGGCCGCCAGTTCGGCCAGCCCGGAGGCCAGGGCCAGGGACTTGCGCAGCTCGCTGCCGACCGAGAATCCCTTCAGATACCAGGCGACATGCTTGCGGAAGTCGGTGACGCCGCGCTCCTCGCCCAGCCAGTCAGCCAGCAGCTCGGCGTGCCGGTACATCGCCGCGGCCACCTGGTCCAGGCCGGGCAGGGTCAGCTGCCGCTCGCCGCGGAACGCCGCCGCCAGGTCACCGAACAGCCAGGGCCGCCCGAGGCAGCCCCGGCCCACCACCACCCCGGCGCAGCCGGTCTGCTCCACCATCCGGACCGCGTCGGCGGCCTCCCAGATGTCACCGTTGCCCAGCACCGGGATGTCGAGCAGCCCGGCCAGCTCCGCGATCGGCTCCCAGGACGCCTGCCCGCCGTAGAAGTCGGCCGCCGTCCGGCCGTGCAGGGCGACGTAGGCCACCCCGGCGTCCTGGGCGCGCAGCCCGGCCTCGCGGTAGGTCAGGTGGTCGGCGTCCACGCCGAGGCGCATCTTGACCGTCACCGGCAGCTGCCCGCCGGCGGCCTTGACCGCCGCGCCGACCAGGTCGGTGAACAGATTGATCCGCCAGGGCAAGGCGGAACCGCCACCGCGCCGGGTCACCTTCGGCACCGGGCAGCCGAAGTTCAGGTCGACGTGGTCGGCCAGGTCCTCGGCCACGATCATCCGCACCGCACGGGCCACGATCTCGGGATCGACCCCGTACAGCTGGATCGAGCGGGGCGTCTCGTCGGCGGCGAAGCTGACCATCCGCAGCGTCTTCGGATTGCGTTCCACCAACGCGCGGGAGGTGATCATCTCCGAGATGTAGAGGCCCGCGCCGTATTCGCGGCACAGCCGGCGGAACGCCACGTTGGTGATGCCGGCCAGCGGCGCGAGCACCACCGGCGGCTCGACGACGATGCGCTCGCCGATCCGCAACGGCGCCGCGACCGGCGTGAGCACGGCGGCCATGCTCAGCAGCCGATCAGCCGGGTCGCCAGGTAGTCCGAGACCTTGTCCAGCGCCACCCGCTCCTGGGTCATCGCGTCGCGCTCCCGGATGGTCACCGCCTGGTCGTCCAGGGTGTCGAAGTCGACGGTGACGCAGTACGGCGTGCCGATCTCGTCCTGGCGGCGGTAGCGCTTGCCGATCGCCTGGGTCTCGTCGTACTCGACGTTCCAGTGCCGGCGCAGCGTCCCCGCGACGTCGCGGCCGATCGGCGACAGGTCGGCGTGCCGGGACAGCGGCAGTACCGCGACCTTGACCGGCGCCAGCCGCGGGTCCAAGCGCAGCACGGTGCGCTTGTCCATGCCGCCCTTGGTGTTGGGGGCCTCGTCCTCGGTGTAGGCGTCCAGCAGGAAGGCCAGGGTCGCCCGGGTGAGGCCGGCGGCCGGCTCGATGACGTAGGGCTTCCAGCGTTCGTTCTTCTCCTGATCGAAGTAGCTCAGGTCGACCCCGGAGTGCTCGGAATGGGTGGACAGGTCGAAGTCGGTGCGGTTGGCGATGCCTTCCAGCTCGTCGAACTCCTTGCCGCCGAAGTTGAACCGGTACTCGATGTCGACGGTGCGCTTGGCGTAGTGCGACAACTTCTCCTTCGGGTGCTCGTAGAAGCGCATGTTGTCCGGGTTCAGCCCGAGGCCCACGTAGAAGTCCCAGCGCTGCTGCAGCCAGTACTCGTGCCACTGCTCGTCGGTGCCCGGCTCGACGAAGAACTCCATCTCCATCTGCTCGAACTCCCGGGTCCGGAAGATGAAGTTGCCGGGGGTGATCTCGTTGCGGAAGGACTTGCCGGTCTGGGCGATGCCGAACGGCGGCTTCTTGCGCGAGGTGGTCATCACGTTGAGGAAGTTGAGGAAGATCCCCTGGGCGGTCTCGGGGCGCAGGTAGGCCAGGCCCGACTCGTCCTCGACCGGGCCGAGATGGGTCTTGAGCATCCCGGAGAACTGCTTGGGTTCGGTCCAGGTGTCGCGGTTGCCGCAGTTGGGGCAGGCGATGTCGGCCAGGCCGCGCTCGGGCAGCCGGCCCTTCTTGGTCTGGTAGTCCTCTTCCAGGTGGTCGGCCCGGTAGCGCTTGTGGCAGTGGGTGCACTCGGTCAGCGGGTCGGAGAAGGTCGCCAGGTGGCCCGAGGCGTCCCAGACCGCCGGCGGCAGCAGCACCGAGGAGTCAAGGCCCACGACGTCGTCGCGGCC
>DASZEI010000409.1:0-9778 GCA_035940975.1 Jatrophihabitans sp.
GGAGTCAGATAGGCTTCCGCCGACGGGGACCAGTGCACTTCGACCAGGTCCGACCCCGGCTCGATCCGGTAGTGACGTCGCAGCCCCCAGCGAGCCGGCGACCGGCCGGGCAGGTTCAAGGCGGCCAGCCGCCGCACCGTCGAGTGCAAGCCGTCGGCCCCTACCAGGTACCGCGCGGTCAGCCCGCCGGCCCGCACGCAGGTCTCGTCCTGGCGCAACTCGGTGAGCGAGGCCTCGTGCACCGCGATGCCACGGTCCGCCACCGCCTCGCGCAGGCAGGACTGCAGTGCGGTCCGGCGCACACCCCGGCCGGGCGCGCCGGGGAACAGCGCCTGGGCCGAATAGGGACCGTCGAGGTAGCGCACCCCGCGCAACGGCCGGCCGGGCGGGTGCACCCCCAACTCGGCAAGTGCCTGCAGCGCCGCGGGCATCAGACCCTCGCCGCAGGCCTTGTCTATCGGCGCCGCGCGCGGCTCCAGCACGACGACCTCGAGGCCGGCGCGCTGGGCATAGAGCGCGGTGGCCAGGCCCGCCGGGCCGCCGCCGGCGACCAGGACGTCGATCACGCCCGGCCGAGCATCGCCAGCGCGCTGGATTCGCTACGGATCCGGACGCTCAGCAGCACCGCGTTCAGCACCGAGAAGATCACCGCGGTGAGCCAGGCGGTGTGCACCAGGGGCAGGGCGAATCCTTCGAGCACCACCGCAACGTAGTTGGGATGGCGCAGGTAGCGGTAGGGCCCCGAGCTGACCCGGCCGGCACCGGGAACGACCACGATCCGGGTGTTCCACTGCGGTCCGAGGGTGGCGATGCACCACCAGCGAAGGGCCTGGGCCGCGGCGACCACGGCCAGCATCGGCCAGCCCAGCGCCGGCACGAACGGCCGATCCAGCAGCCACACCTCGACCAGGCACCCCGCCAGCAGCGCGCTGTGCAGCGCCACCATCGCCGGGTAGTGCCCGGCGCCGGTCTCGATGCCACCGCGACTCCGGCTCCAGCGCAGGTTGCGGTTGGAGACCACCAGCTCAGCCAGCCGCTCGAGTGCCACCAGCAGGATCAGCGCCGGATAGGCCGCCGAGCTCACCATCGCAGCAGCACCAACTCCGAGCAGAACCCCGGGCCCATCGCCATCAGCACGCCGGGGCTGCCCGGCTCGAAGCTGCGGCCGGCGACCGTGTCGGCCAGCACGTGCAGCACCGAGGACGAGGACAGGTTTCCGATCGCGGCCAGCGAGCGCCAGGTCAGCTCCAACTCGCCCTGCTGCAGGCCCAGCGTGCGCTGGATCGCCTCGATCACCCGGGGGCCACCCGGGTGGCACACCCAGCCCGCGATCTCGCTGCTGTCGAGCTGGTGGGCATCCAGCAGCAGCGACAGGTCACCGGCCAGGTACTTCTCCACCAGCACCGGGACCTCGGCGTCCAGCACGATCTTGAGCCCCTCGGCGCCGACGTCCCAGCCCATGATGCGCTCGGTGTGCGGGTACAGGTGCGAGCGCGAGTCCAGTACGGTCGGCATCGCCTCGGCGATGCCCAGCTGCTCGGCCCGCCGGGAGCCGACCAGCACCACGGCCGCGGCGCCGTCGCCGAACAGCCCGGTGGCCACCATGTTGGCAGCCGAGCGGTCCTGTGGCTGCATGGTGAGCGAGCACAACTCCACCGAGAGCAGGACGGCCACCTCGTCGGGATGCGACTGCAGGTAGTCGTGCACCCGGGCGATCCCGGCCGCCCCAGCGACGCAGCCCAGTCCGAACAGCGGCATCCGCTTGACGTCCGGGCGCAGCCCCACGATCGGTGCGATCAGCGCGTCCAGTGACGGGACGACCACTCCGGTGACGGTGGTGAACATGATCAGGTCGACGTCCGCCGCGCCGAGGCCGGCGGCGGCCAGCGCCTCGTTCACCGCTCGCGCACCGAGCACGGTGCCCTGCTCGATGAAGACGTCGTTGGACGAGCCGAAGTCCACCAGCTCCTGGTAGCGCTCCAACGGCACCGCGGTGTGCCGGGTCCGCACCTGGGCGTTCTGGTGGAACCGGCGCAACAACGCCCGATCCCGCTCCGAGGGCAGGCACCAGTCCGCGATCGCCTCGGTGATGTCCTGCTGGCTGTAGCGGTGTTCGGGCAGCACGCCACGGACGCCGGCGATGGTGGTCATCAACCCAGCTTAGGTCGGTCCGGCCGGCGCGCTCCCCCCTATGCTCAGGCCCGTGCCGGTCCGCCTCTCGGTTCTCCTTCGCACCAGTCATCCGATCCCGTGCGTGGCGGTCACCGGCTTGTCGGCCGCGCTGCTCGCCGTGGCCGGCAAGCCGCTGGCGGTGTGCCTGCTCGGAGCCGCGGCGGTGCTGGCCGGCCAGCTGACCATCGGCTGGTCCAACGACCTGATCGACGCCCGGCGCGACAGCGCGGCCGGGCGGCGGGACAAGCCGCTGGCGGTGCAGCCCGAACTCGCCGGCCAGGTCCGGCTGGCGCTCGCGGCCGCCCTGGTGCTGGCGGTGCTGCTGTCGCTGGCGCTCGGCTGGCGGGCGGCCGCCCTGCACGGTGTCACGGTGGCCGGCGGCTGGGCTTACAACCTGGGACTGAAGGCGACGCCCTGGTCGGCGCTGGCCTACTTCGTCGCCTTCGGGGCACTGCCGGCGATGGCGACGTCGGCCACGCCGGGCTCCGAGCTCCCGCCGGCCTGGACGATGCTGGCCGCCGGCCTGGTCGGAGTGGCCGCGCACTTCGGCAACGTGCTGCCCGATCTGCCCGAGGACCTGGCCGCCGGCGTGCTGGGCCTGCCGCAGCGGCTGGGCACCAGGGGCTCGGTGCTCGCCGCGATCGCGGCACTGCTGATCGCGGCCGGCATCATCGACGTCCAGATCGGCTCGGTCCACCCGGTGCCGACGGCGATCGGGACGGCGGCCGTGCTGGTGCTGGCGCTGGTGGCGCTGGGTTGCGCGCTGCGCAAACCCCGGGGCCAGGGCGCGTTCCTGGCGACGATGGCTGCCGCCGCCGTGGATGTGGCCATCCTGGCGGTCAATCACGGTCTGGGCTAGCAGGCGCCATGCCCGGCGCGGGCCGCTGGCCCGGCGGCAGGCCGGTGCCGCCGATCAGCGGGGTTATCCCCGGCGCCGGGGGTGGCGCCGCCTCCAGCGGCCCGCAATGCCGCCAGCGGCGGCCGGCGCTGGCAGCCGGCGTGGGCCAGGCGGAGCGGTCCTCGGGCAGGTCGAAACGCTGCACCGTCCGGTACTCCCGGCCGGCTGCCGGGTCGCTGGACGGGTCCAGCAGCCGGGCCGGTACCCATGCCGAGATGTGCAGGTAGCCGTTCGTGCCGTCGGGAAAGCTGCCGTAGGTCCGCCAGGAGACCAGGCCCCACCAGCTGCCCGCACTGCGGCCCCAGGCATGCAGGTCGGCCAGCTGTCGCACCAGCTGCACCAGAACCCGGGGTGGCATTCCGCAATTATCGAATACATATTCGAATATGCCAACGCAGACACTCGGAGGAATGTGCGGGCAGCGACGTGCCTACCGGCTCCATGCCGGGACCGCACGGGGACACTGAGATATGGCGGAACTGGAATTCCAGCGGGTAGCAGCGCCGTTGCGGCCGCCGGTCGTCTTCGATCAGTGGTGGTGCGATGTCTGCTTCCTGCATTGGCCGGTCGAGCCGGCCGCGATCGCCCACCTGTTTCCGGCCGGATGCCGCCCGGACGTGGTCGAGGGCCGCAGCTACGTGGGCCTGGTGCCCTTCCAACTGCGCCGCGCCAGCATCGGCCGGATCGGCGCGGTCCCCTATTTCGGCTCGTTCGCCGAAACCAACATCCGGCTGTACTCGGTGGACGACGCCGGCCGGCACGGCGTCGTGTTCCGCTCGCTGGAAACCGAGCGACTGGCCATCCTGCCGGTAGCCCGGCTGCTGTTCGGGGTGCCCTACACCTGGGCCCGGATGCGGGTCGCCCGGCTGCCCGGCGGCAGTTGGCGCTACGAATCCCGGCGCCGCTGGCCGCAGCCCGGGCTGACCAGCACGGTGACCGTCCGGGTCGGCGAACCGGTCGAGCCGACCACGCTGGAGCAGTGGCTCACCGCACGCTGGGGCCTGCATGCCCGGATCGGCGGCCGCACCCGCTGGGTGCCGAATTCGCACGGCCCCTGGCCGCTGTACGAGGCCGAGGTGCTGGACCTGCGCGATGACCTGCTCGCGGCCGCCGGAGTGGATCCGAGCGGCGGGCGGCTGCGCGCATTGTGGTCTCCTGGCGTACGAGCCCGGTTCGGAATGCCGGTCGCACTGCGGTGATGGAAACCCAGGGTGATGTGAAACCCAGGATGATGTCGTCCAGGACCAGTCAGGGACCGAGGTCCCACAGCAACCGGTAGTACCTGGTTCGGACCGGATCGGCGTCGATGCCGTAGGCCTCCAGCAGCCGGCCCGACCAGCCGGGACCGTAGTTCCAGTCGGCACTCCAGGTCGCGATCGCCAGATCGGCCCACCGGTCGGCGACTCCCAGCGAGCCGAGGTCGACATGGCCGGTCCAGCTTCCGTCCTGGCTCAGCAGCGTGTTGGGCGCGCACGAGTCACCGTGGCAGACCACCAGCCGATCGATCTCCGGCGGCTGACGCAGCACGGCCAGCGCCTGATCGACGCTCAGCCCCCGATGCTCCGGATGCCAGGCGGCCGGGTCCAGCCGGCCCGCCCGAGCCCGGCGGCGAGCGTCGGCGACCCGGTCGGGCACCGACCACGAGAAGGGGCAGCCGGTCACCGGCAGGGCACCGTGCAGCGCCCGCAGCCCGGTGCCGATGGCCGTGACCGCTCGGGCCGGGTCGACCAGCCAGCGGTCGGTGACGGCGTTGTCCCCCGGCAACGCCGCCGTGACGATCCACTGACCGGCCGCATCCCGGCCCTGGTCCAGCACCGTGGGCACCGGGGTGAACCGGACGGCCCACCGCAACCGCGCCACCTCGCGGCCGAGGTCGATCCCGCTGCTCACCGGGGTCCATTTCAGGAAGTGCCGTGCGGTCCCCTCGCCCACCTCGAACGTCTGGCCGCCCAGCTCGTTCGTCCATACCAGCCGCACCGGCGTGCCCGCGGCCAGCGCAGCCCTGAGCGGCGGCACCAGGTGCCGCGAGGGCGAGCCGGGGCGCACCTCGCTCATCGACAGCGATTAGATCGTGCTCGATCTAATCGCCCGACGGGCCAGCGCGGCCGCGGCAGGCGTGCGCTCAGGCCAATCGCAGCACGGCCCGCTCGGCACGCTGCGGGAGCTCCCCGCTGTACACCGTCTCGGCAGCGATCTCGCGAAGCTTGCGATGCTCGTGCTGGGAGGTGACCCGGAGCAGATCGAAGGCGGCCTGGTCGGTGAGCCCGTAGCGAACCATCAGGATGCCGACCGCCATGCCGATCTCGCGGTTGCTCTGCAGCGCGGTTTCCAGGTTCTCAGCCCGTTCGTGCTCGCTCACCCTGGCCAGTGCGATCGCGGCGTGGTCGGCATAGACATCGGCGAAGCGGCAGATGGCGTCGGTGAAGAAGCCCGGCTCGTCGGAGAAGAGCAGCAGCGCTCCGAGCACCAGGTTGTCCAGGATCAGGCAGTAACCCAAAGCCGATCGGATCGAGGTCTCGGCGCGCAGCCGAGCGGTGTACTGCGGCCACCGGGACTCCGTATTCACATCCTCGATACGTACCGTCGCGCGCTCGCGCAGCGCCTGCCACGCCACACCCTCTCCGGTGCTGGTGGAGATCGCGGCAACCTTGCCGAGCAGTTCCCGATCTGTGGAATGGTTGTGAATCAACACGCCTTGCGGCGAGAGATGGGCAATCGCAGCGAAGGAGCACCCGGTCGCACCGGTGATGAGTTCGAGCACCCGGGATGCGGTCGCACCACGGTCGGCCTGTTCGGCCAGGTCGCGGGCAAGGGCGGCAAACCAGCGCGCGCTGTCCATGTCAGAAAGATCACTCAAGGCTTCGCCCTATTCGAATCCGACTGCTGTGCCAGCACGTTTCTCGACTGCACGGCTTGGCGACAATGTAATGGACATTCGCCGAACCACCTAGCCGGGCAGGCCGTTGCACAAGAATTCAGCACACTTCGGCTCGCGCCGGCTTAGTCACGCATGCGCAATGCCGCTCGCCGCCCTGCTAACCAGGTGGTTCAGGAAGAATGTCATCAACCGTTACATTGATGGTGACGCTCTGTAATCCAATCTTTTCTTTCAGCTCGGCAATTACCCGGCGTTGTACCTCCTGGGCCACCTGATGAACCTGATCGCCGTACCTGACCGCAAGAGCGAGGTCGACCACCGCGGTGCGCCCGAGCACCCCGACGGCCGCATGTGGATGCAGGTGGTCAGTGGTGGCCCTGGCGACCAGCTGGGCGATCCGGGATTCAGTGCTCCGGCCGAGCACCACCCGCACCCCGGGCACCCGGCCGGCGGTGTCGCGGGCCACCGCGGCTACCACCCGGGCCGCGACCCGGATGCTTCCGAGCTCGGTCAGCTGCAGCGTGTACCAGACGTCGTGCACCAGCCGATCGACCTGCTTGAGCACCGCGGCGCGCAGCCGGCGCGGAACGCTGACCGGCTGCCGGGCATAGTCCTGGACCGGTGCCCACAGCGCCCGGAACTCCGTGATCGCGGCCTGGCAGTGTGCGCAGTGGCGCTGATGCTCGGTCAGCCGGTCGGCCTCGCCGTCGGCCACCTGCTCCAGCAGCTCGTCGACATCGGCACCGCAGGCCAGCAGCTGGCTGGCGGATTCGAGCAGGCGGCGGGCCTGCGACCCCTCGGTCATGCCCGGGTCACCTCCATTCCGCTAGCGCTGAACCGAGCGCCCGGCGGGCCCGGTAGAGCTGACTTCGCACGGCGGGGACACTGGAGCCGGTGACAGTGGCGACGTCGGCGTAGGACAGGCCTTCCAGGTGATGCAGTACCACAACGATCCGCTGCGCCGGCGGTAACGACTGGATCGCGTCGGTGACGGCATCGACGGTCTCATTCCGCTCGAAGGCTAGATCGGTCTGGGTGCTGTCGTCGGGAACCTCGGTCCCGGATTCGGACAAGGCATCGGTCGAAGTGTGCCGACGATCCCGATTGATCCGATTGACGGCACGGCGGGTCACGATGCGGTACAGCCAGGTCGAGAAGCTGGACTCGCCGCGGAAATCAGGCAATTGCTGCCATGCCGTGACCAGGGCGTCCTGGGCCACGTCCTCGGCGTCCTGGTGATGGCCCAGGATGCGCAGCGCCACCCGGTAAGCGAGCAGGCTGTGCCGGTTCACCAGTTCGGCGTAGGCGTCGAGGTAGCCCTCCTGCGCCTGCCGCACCAGGTAGCCCTCGTCGAAGCCGTCAGCGTGGCCGGCTTCGCCGCCTTCGCCCATCCTCGTCCCTGCCTTGCCGTGCGCCGACCGCCTGCTCAGCCTCCACCTAGACCGTAACGCCCCGGTTCAGCCCGCACATCACCCCCGATCCCGCCGTCCGCCGAGCCGGGGTAAGAAAAAATCTTGTGCACGGGTGAGATCTTTCGGGCAGTCCGGTGTCTTATTGTTCGAGGACCCTGCACAGCCCCTGCATTCCTCGGCGCCGACCGGGTGAGCAGCCAGCATGCCCCAGGGTCGCCGCATGACCAGCACGGGAGTTCCCCCCTGATGACCAAACCCACCTCTACCACCGTCGCGCCCGCCGCCAGCGCCGCCGCCCCGTCCAGCCCGACCCCGCTGCACACCGATCAGGGCAAGATCAGCGTGGCGCAGAATGTCGTTCAGAAGATTGCGGGAATGGCGTGCCGCGAGATCAGCGGCGTGCACCGGATGGGCACCAGTACCGGGCGCGCCTTCGGTGCGCTGCGCGAGCGGATTCCGGGCAGTACCGGTCCGAACGTCGCCCAGGGGGTCGGCGTCGAAGTAGGCGAGACCCAGGCGGCGATCGATCTCGACATCGTCGTCGAGTACGGCGTGTCGATCGCCGACCTCGGCAAGAGCATCCAGCGCAACGTCAAGCAGTCGGTGGAACGGATGACCGGCCTCGAGGTCGTCGAGGTCAACGTCAACATCGATGACGTCTACCTGCCTGCCGACGACCAGCAGCAGGACGCGCCAGCCCGGGTGTCATGACCAGTCCGGCTGGGCCGACCCTGGTCGACGGGATCGATATCGATGCCGTCGCAGCGGCCGTGCGCGGTTGCCCGGCCGTCGATGACCTCGACGGCGGCCCGCTCGGCGGTGCGGTGACCTACCTTCCCGGTCGCCGGGTGCCGGGGATCCGGATCGCCGACGACCGGATCGAGGTGCACGTCCGGGGGGTCTGGGACCAGCCGGTGAGCCTGGTCGCCGGCCAGATCCGGGACGCACTGGCAACGCTGAACGGGGGCAGGATCATCGACGTCGTTCTGACTGACATCGCTGAACCGGGCCACGCCAGAGCGCAACCGCCATCCTCTGCTGCCCAACCGGCCGGCGTCAGCACCCCCACGGTGCTGGCGGATGGCACTGTGGAGGCATGGACGAGGCCGAGCGCACCCGACGAGCCCAGCGGCGCGAGTTCATCCGGGACCACCATCCCGACCGCGGCGGGGACCCGGCCGAATTCCTAGCCGGCCTGCGCCGCTTCGACCCGGCGCCGTCTGAACCGACAGACGGCGCCACCCCGCGGATCGTGATCGTCGCCCACCAGCGGTGGCCGGTCAGCGCGGTCACGGTGGCGCTGCGGCGCATCCGGCGGCGCCGGCCACGGGTCCGGTGAGGCCGGCGAGCGCCGGACGGCACCGCCCGCGAGCCGGCACTACCTAGAGATTGGAACAAGACATGACCCGCAGCACGCTCGGCATCCTCGTGGGCCTGGCGCTCGGATTCGCGCTGGCATTCGGCAGCTTCGGCCAGATGCTCATCGTCGCCCTGTTCGCGGTGATCGGGTTCGTGGTGGCCAAGATCCTCGACGGCGACCTGGACCTGAGCCAGTACGTCTCGGGCCGGCGCACCAGCCGATGACCGCGACCGCCATCACCGAGAGCCCGGCTGAGCCGCCGCTGCCCGACGCGGGCGCTCCGGCGGCCGGCCGAAGCGAACTGGGCAGCATCACCATCAGCGAGTCGGTGGTGGCCAAGCTGGCCGCCCAGGCGGCCCTGGAGATTCCCGACGCCGGTGCCGCGGCGCCCCGGCTGCTCGGCCGGTCGTTGTCCGGTGCCGGCGGCCTGGGTGTCCGGCCCACCAGCTTGAGCGCGCTGCCGAAGGCGTCGGCCCACGTGGACGCTTCGATCGCGCTGATCCGGTTGGAGATCAGCGTTCGCTGGCCGGCTTCGGTGCCCGCCGTCAGCACGGCGGTGCGCGAGCACGTCCGGGCCCGGCTGGCGGAATTGACCGGCCTGAACGTGGCCGAGGTGACCATCCGGGTGACCGACCTGGTCACCGAGACCGCCCAGCCCGCCCGCCGGGTGCGTTAGCCGGAAGGAGAGTCGCGGCGATGAGATTGTTCAACCGGTTGCTGGCCGCCCTGCTGAGCCTGGCCCTGATCGTGGCCGGCGTGCTGGTCGTGGTCGAGGTGGTCGCCGAGCGGCTGGGCGGCGGACCCGCGGTCGTGGACTGGCCGCACGTCTATGACTGGGCCAGGCGCACGCCGTGGCAGCAGGGCAGCGTCCGGGTCGCCAGCATCCTGCTGGTGATTCTCGGCGTGCTGCTGCTGGCAGCCGAACTCAAGCGCAGCAGGCCGAGCCGGCTCGCCGTCCGCTCCAGCACCACCGACGCCGCCTACACCCGCCGCGGCGTGGCAGCCACCATCCGCTCGGCGGTCAGCGATGTCGACGGCATCAACTCGGCATCGGTGTC
>DASZEI010000410.1:0-8386 GCA_035940975.1 Jatrophihabitans sp.
CCCCTCGGCCAGGCCTTGCTCGGCCCGGCCCAGCAAACCCAGCAGGAACAACCGCTGGACAGGCTCGGCCACGGCCAGCGCCTGTTCGACGCAGCGGCGGTCGGTCAGCACCTCGCGCAGGCTGGACGGATCGATCGCCCAGCCGGTCTGCTCGCCCACCTCACCATGATGCTGGCCCGGGCCAGCCGGGGGCGCGGCGGCCGGGGTGCGACAATCCTGAGGTGCTGCGCTGGATAACTGCTGGTGAGTCCCACGGCCCGGCGCTGGTGGCAGTCCTGGAGGGGCTGCCGGCCGGGGTGGCTGTCACCACCGCCGAGATCGGCCTGGACCTCGCCCGGCGCCGGCTCGGCTACGGCCGCGGTGCCCGGATGAAATTCGAGCAGGACGAGGTCGAGCTCACCGGCGGCGTCCGGCACGGTCTGACCATGGGCGGACCGGTGGCCGTCCGGATCGGCAACACCGAATGGCCCAAATGGCAGAGCGTGATGGCCGCCGACCCGGTGTCGGCCGAGGTGCTGGCTGCCCAGGCCCGCAACGAGCCGTTGACCCGGCCCCGGCCCGGCCATGCCGACCTGGTCGGCATGCAGAAGTACGACCTCGACGACGCCCGGCCGGTGCTGGAGCGGGCCAGCGCCCGCGAGACCGCCGCCCGGGTGGCGCTGGGCGTGCTGGCCAAGAGCTTCCTGCGCCAGAGCGTGGGCGCCGAACTGCTCAGCCACGTCACCACGATCGGTTCGGTGTCGGCACCGGCCGGCACCCTGCCCCAGCCCGGCGACGGCGCCCGGATCGACGCCTCCGAGGTGCGCTGCCTGGACGCCGCGGCGGGCGCTGCGATGGTGGCGCTGATCGATGAGAGCAAGCGGGCCGGTGACACCCTCGGCGGCGTGGTCGAGGTGGTGGCCCACCACCTGCCGCCCGGGCTGGGCAGCCACATCCAGTGGGATCGCCGGCTGGACTCCCGGCTGGCCGCCGCCCTGATGGGCATCCAGGCGATCAAGGGGGTCGAGGTGGGGGACGGCTTCGAGCTGGCCCGCACTCCCGGCTCGCTGGCCCACGACGAGATCGAGCGCGGCATCGACGGGGTGATCCGGCGGCGTTCGGATCGGGCCGGCGGCATCGAGGGCGGCATGAGCACCGGTGAGGTGCTGCGGGTCCGGGCGGCCATGAAGCCGATCTCGACGGTGCCGCGCGCGCTGGCCACGATCGACGTGGCCACCGGCCAGCCGGCGGTCGCGATCAACCAACGCTCGGACGTCTGCGCGGTGCCGGCCGCCGGGGTGGTCGCCGAGGCGATGGTCGCGCTGGTGCTGGCGCAGGCCGTGCTGGAGAAGTTCGGCGGGGACTCGATCGGCGAGACGCGGCGCAACGTGCGGTCCTACCTCGACCGGCTCGCCGAGCGCGAGCTCAGCTCCGGCGAGCTGCCCGGCCAGCTGTCCGGACCCGGCTTCTGATGCCGCCCCGGGTGGTGCTGGTGGGGCTGCCGGGCGCCGGCAAGTCCAGTGTCGGCGCCGAACTCGCCCGCCGGCTGGGGGTGGCCTTCGCCGACTCGGACGAGCTGATCGCCCAGCAGACCGGCCGCTCGGTCGGTGAAATCTTCTCCCACCAGGGCGAGCCGGCGTTCCGGCAGCTGGAAGCGGACATGATCGCCGAGGCGCTGGCCGGTTTCGACGGCGTGCTGGCCCTGGGCGGCGGCGCGGTGACCACCGAGTCGGTGCGTCAGGACCTGCTCGGCTCGGGCGTGCTGGTGGTGCGGCTGAGCGCCCCGCAGGACGAGCTGCTGAGCCGGCTGGCCGGCGCCGAGCAGCGGCCGCTGCTGGCCGGCCCTGGAGATTCCGCCGCGGCCCGGCTGGCCGAGCTGGCCCGGGCCCGCGAGCCGCTCTATCAGGAGGTGGCGTCGCTGACCGTGCCGACCGGTGGCCGGTCCCCGGTCGAGGTGGCGGCCGGCCTGGCCGCGCGGCTGATCCGGCAGCCGTCGTGACCGGGCCCAGCACCCGGATCGCGATCACCGGCCAGCAGCCCTACGAGGTGGTCATCGGCACCGGCCTGCTGGGGGAGCTGGCCGGGTTGCTGGGCGGAGCGCAACGGGTCGCGGTGATCCACCCGCCGACGCTGCTGGCCACCGCCGAGGCGGTCCGCGAGGACCTTGCCGCGCGAGCCTCCGGGCGCTTCGAGGCCCACCTGGTCGAGATCCCGGACGGCGAGGACGCCAAGACGCTGGCCGTCGCTGGCTTCTGCTTCGACGTGCTGGGCCGGCTCGGCTTCACCCGCAGCGACGCGATCGTCGGCCTGGGTGGCGGCAGCACCACCGACCTGGCCGGCTGGGTTGCCGCGTCCTGGTTGCGCGGTGTGCGGATCGTGCAGGTGCCCACCACGCTGGCCGGAATGGTGGATGCCGCCATCGGCGGCAAGACCGGCATCAACACCGACCGCGGCAAGAACCTGGTCGGCGCCTTCCACCCGCCGGCCGGGGTGCTGTGCGACCTGGCGGTGCTGGGCACCCTGCCGGCCGAGGACTACGTCGCCGGCCTTGCCGAGGTGGTCAAGTGCGGCTTCATCGCCGACCCGGCGATCCTGGAGCTGATCGAGGCCGATCCGAGGGCGGTGACGGAGCCGGGCAACGACCGCGAACGCGAGCTGGTCGAGCGGTCGGTGGCGGTCAAGGCCCGGGTGGTGTCGGCCGACCTGACCGAGCAGGGCCCGCGGGAGGTGCTCAACTACGGGCACACGCTGGGCCACGCCATCGAGAAGGCCGAGCGCTACCGCTGGCGGCACGGCGAGGCGGTGTCGATCGGGCTGGTCTACGCGGCGGAGCTGTCCCGGGCGCTGGGCCGCCTCGACGACGCGACCGCCGACCGGCACCGGGCGGTGCTCAGCTCGCTGGGGCTGCCGGTGTGCTATCGGGCGGCGGCGTTCGGGCAGCTGCTGGAGACCATGCGGATCGACAAGAAGGCCCGCGGCAACCGGCTCCGGTTCGTCCTGCTGGAGGGGCTGGCCCGGCCGGTGACGGTCGAGGATCCGGACCCGGCCCTGCTGGCGGCGGCATACTCCGAAATCGCCGGCCCGACGCAGTGAGTCCCACACATAGCCGGCCAACAGAAGCCGGCCACAGAAGCCGGCCAACAGAAGCCGGCCAACAGAAGCCGGCCAACAGAAGTGAGTGAGGATCGCACGTGAGCGAAAGTCCGAGCGAGCAGCCGGCCGGCTCCGCCGCCCCGGTCCGGGTACTGGTGCTCAACGGCCCCAACCTCGGCCGGCTGGGCACCCGGGAGCCCGAGATCTACGGCAGCACGACCTATCCCGAGCTGGCGGCGCTGTGCGTGCGGGCCGGTGCCGAGCTGGGGCTGGCGGTCGAGGTGCACCAGAGCGACGCCGAGGCCGAGCTGGTCGGCTGGCTGCACCGGGCCGCCGACGAGCGGCTGCCGGTGGTGCTGAACCCGGCCGGGCTCAGCCATACCTCGGTCGTGCTGCGTGACGCGGTCGCCGCCCGGACCGCGCCGCTGGTCGAGGTGCACATCTCCAACATCGCCACCCGCGAGGCGTTCCGGCAGCATTCCTACATCTCGGCGGTGGCCTCCGGGGTGATCACCGGGCTGGGCGTCGAGGGCTACGTGCTGGCGTTGAGCTGGCTTTCGGCCACCGCCGCCGGCCGGCCCGGGCCGAGCCAATAGACTCCGCGGGGTGCAACGCTGGCGTGGTCTAGACGAGATTCCGGCCGGATGGGGTCGCTGCGTGGCCACCATCGGCGTCTTCGACGGCCTGCACCGCGGCCATCAGCAGATCATCGCCCGGGCCCGCGAGGTGGCCGTCGAGCGCGACCTGCCGACGGTGCTGCTGACCTTCACCCCGCATCCCTCCGAGGTGGTGCGCCCGGGCACCCACCCGCCGCAGCTCACCACCAACACCCGCAAGGCCGAGCTGGCGGCCGAGCTGGGGGTCGACGTGGTGGTGTTCCTGCCGTTCACGCTGGAGTTCTCCAAGCTCAGCCCGGAGGAGTTCGTCCACCAGGCGGTGGTCGCCGAGCTGCACGCCGCCGCGGTGGTGGTGGGGGAGAACTTCCGGTTCGGCCACCGGGCGGCCGGCAACGTGGCGATGCTGGCCGACCTGGGCAGCCGGTGGGGCTTCGACGCCGAGGGCGTGACGCTGCTGGCCGAGGCCGGCCGGCCGATCTCCTCGACCTACATCCGCTCCTGCGTCGAGGCCGGTGACATGGTCGCCGCCGCGCACGCCCTGGGCCGGCCGCACCGCCTCGACGGGGTGGTGGTGCGCGGCGACCAGCGTGGCCGGGGCCTGGGCTTTCCGACGGCCAACGTCCGGGCCGTGCCGTTCGCGGCGGTGCCGGCCGACGGCATCTACGCCGGCCGGGTGGTGCGGATCGACGAGTGGGGCAACACCCTCACCGGCCTGCCGGCGCTGCCCGCGGCCATCTCGGTGGGCAGCAACCCCACCTTCGAGGGCCGGCACCGCTCGATCGAGGCGTTCGTACTCGACTTCGACAGCGACCTGTACGGCCAGAACCTCGGCGTGGAGTTCGTGCACCGGCTGCGCGGCATGCTCAAGTACGACTCGGTCGACGACCTGGTCGCCCAGATGACCCAGGACGTCGCGCAGACCCGGCAGTTGCTCGGTTAGGAGGGCCTGAGCCCAGGCTGCTAGACTGGTCCACCGGGACGGCCGCCGCGCCGTGCCCGCAGCTGCGTTACCCCACCCGTCGTGAGTCAGACCGACGGGGCGTGCCTGCACCAGATACGAAGGAGAAGCGTCGTGCCGCTTACCAAGGACGTCAAGCAGCAGATCATCAGCGAGTACGGTGCCTCCGACACCGACACCGGTTCGGCCGAGGTGCAGATCGCGATGCTGAGCCGCCGGATCGCCGACCTGACCGAGCACCTCAAGAGCCACAAGCACGACCACCACAGCCGGCGCGGCCTGCTGTTGCTGGTCGGTCAGCGGCGCCGGTTGCTGAACTACCTGACCAAGACCGACGTCAACCGTTACCGCGCGATCATCGAGCGGCTCGGTCTGCGCCGATAGTTTCGCCGGGAGCGCCCTCCAGTGTGGAGGCGCTCCCGCTCTCGTTGCGCGGGCTGTCCTCGACGAAGGCGGTTTCCGCGGAACGCCGACAATTGAATCCACGCCGGAGCTGGGCACCTGCGTCATCCGCACCTCGGTGCCGACGACAGTGCGGCTCCACGAGGTCGGTCCTCGGTAGTGGCGTCCTGAACCCACGGGCTCTGCCCGATATCACTCAGGCGCTTCGATCGAAGACCGGCACCGCACCCCGCCGAGATCCATCGGCTCATCGATGTGCGTGACTGTGCTCCGCCCCGGCTCGTAACAGTGCGTATCGCGCGCTGTCAACAGAGAGGCGGACTGCTATGTCCGAAAACGACGCCGTAACCGGCATCACCGAAGCCGTGGCCACCATCGACAACGGCAGCTTCGGTACCCGCACCATCCGATTCGAGACCGGCCGGCTGGCCAAGCAGGCCGCCGGCTCGGTGGTGGCCTACCTCGACGAGGACACCATGCTGCTGTCGGCCACCACGGCCGGCAAGAGCCCCAAGGACCAGTTCGACTTCTTCCCGCTGACGGTCGACGTCGAGGAGCGGATGTATGCCGCCGGCCGGATCCCGGGCTCGTTCTTCCGGCGCGAGGGCCGCCCGTCCGAGGACGCGATCCTGACCTGCCGGCTGATCGACCGGCCGCTGCGCCCGACGTTCATCAAGGGCCTGCGCAACGAGGTCCAGGTCGTCATCACCGTGATGGCGCTCAACCCCGACCACGCCTATGACGTGCTGGCCATCAACGCGGCCTCGGCGTCCACCCAGATCTCCGGCCTGCCGTTCAACGGCCCGGTCGGCGCCACCCGGGTCGCCCTGGTGGACGGCCAGTGGGTGGGCTTCCCGACCCACACCGAGCTCGAGCGGGCCACCTTCGACATGGTGGTGGCCGGCCGGCTGCTGGATTCGGCAGCGGGACAGCCCGACGACGTCGCGATCATGATGGTCGAGGCCGAGGCCACCGAGAACACCATCGAGTTGGTCGCCGGCGGTGCCACCAAGCCGACCGAAGAGGTCGTCGCCGCCGGGCTGGAGGCCGCCAAGCCGTTCATCGCCACGCTGTGCCGGGCCCAGTCCGAGCTCGCCGCGGCGGCTGCCAAGGAGGTCCGGGAGTTCCCGGTGTTCCTGGACTACCAGGACGACGTGCTGGACGCGGTCACCGCCGGCTACCGGGAGGCCACCGCCACGGCGCTGACCATCGCCGACAAGCAGGACCGCGAGCAGGAGCTGGACCGGATCAAGGACCAGGCCAAGAGCGAGCTGTCAGAGCAGTTCGCCGGCCGGGACAAGGAGATCAGCGCCGCCTACCGGTCGCTGACCAAGACCCTGATCCGGCAGCGGGTGCTGCGCGACAAGGTGCGCATCGACGGCCGGGGGCTGACCGACATCCGGACCCTGTCGGCCGAGGTCGAGGTGCTGCCGCGGGTGCACGGCTCGGCGCTGTTCGAGCGCGGCGAGACCCAGATCCTGGGCGTCACCACGCTGAACATGCTGGGGCTGGAGCAGAAGCTCGACACCCTGAGCCCGAACCGTTCCAAGCGCTACATGCACAACTACAACTTCCCGCCGTACTCCACCGGTGAGACCGGCCGGGTCGGCTCGCCGAAGCGGCGCGAGATCGGGCACGGCGCGCTGGCCGAGCGGGCGCTGGTTCCGGTGCTGCCCAGCCGGGACGAGTTTCCGTACGCGATCCGGCAGGTGTCCGAGGCCCTCGGTTCCAACGGCTCGACCTCGATGGGCTCGGTCTGCGCCTCGACGCTGGGCCTGCTCAACGCCGGGGTGCCGCTGAGGGCCCCGGTCGCGGGTATCGCGATGGGCCTGATCTCGGACACGGTGGACGGCAAGACCGAGTACGTGGCGCTGACCGACATCCTCGGTGCCGAGGACGCCTTCGGTGACATGGACTTCAAGGTCGCCGGCACCCGGGACTTCGTGACCGCGCTGCAGCTGGACACCAAGCTGGACGGCATCCCGTCCGAGGTGCTGGCAGCGGCGCTGTCGCAGGCGCGCGATGCCCGGCTGCACATCCTGGACGTGATGGCCGAGGCGATCGACCGTCCGGACGAGATGAGCCCGTACGCCCCGCGGGTCACCGTGGTCAAGATCCCGGTGGACAAGATCGGCGCGGTGATCGGCCCGAAGGGGCAGATGATCAACTCGATCCAGGACGAGACCGGCGCCCAGATCACCATCGAGGACGACGGCACCATCTACGTCGGCGCCTCCGACGGCCCGTCCGCGGCCGCCGCGGTGGACCGGATCAACGCGATCGCCAACCCGCAGATGCCCAAGGTGGGCGAGCGGTTCCTGGGCACCGTGGTCAAGACCGCGGCGTTCGGCGCCTTCATCTCGCTGCTGCCCGGCAAGGACGGCCTGGTGCACATCTCCAAGCTGGGCAACGGCAAGCGGATCGGCAAGGTCGAGGACGTGGTCAACGTCGGCGACAAGCTGCAGGTCGAGATCGTCGAGATCGACCAGCGCGGCAAGATCAGCCTGGTCCCGGTGGCCGACGAGGCAGCCGAGGCAGGCAGCCAGGCCGCTCCGGCCGGCGCTGCCGCGGAGTAAGTCCGGCCGAGCGGCCTCGAGATGATCGTGCACCGAGGGGCCGGGCAGTGAATTGAGCCGAGGGGTGGGGAGTTCCCGCCCCTCGGCTTTCTTTTCCGTTCGGTCACCGGTGGGTCACCGGTGGGTAACGGACTAGACCGGCCACCCCCGCGGCCGGCGTATTACGAGTGTGATGACGCGATGAGGTCGCATGTCCGGCTCGATGCCGGCATCGACGGCGTCCCGCCGGATACCGCGGACGGCTTCGCGGGCTGGGTGACGCCCCATCTCGGCGTGCTCAGGGCGCTGGCGGACCGGCAGGTCGGCCCGGCTGCCGGCGCTGACGTCATGCAGGAAGCCCTGCTGCGGGCCTGGCAGCGGCGCGGCACCTTCGACCCGGACCGGGGCACCGTGCGGGCCTGGCTGGTGGCCATCCTGCTGGACCGGGCCCGCCGGCATCGACTGCGACGGCTCCAGCCGTACCCCAAAGTTGCCCCCGACCCGGTCGAGGCAACCAACGCCGACCGGATCGATGTCGAGCGGGCGGTGGCGCGGCTGCCGCACCGGCAGCGCCAGGTGATCACGCTGCACTACCTCGCCGACCTGTCGGTGGCCGAGGTCGCCGCGGTCCTCGGCGTCAGCGAGTCGTCGGTGAAGACCCATCTCGGCGCGGCCCGGTCCGCGCTGCGCGCCCGGCTGGAGACCGCATGAGCAAAGACAGTGCAGCGGAGGGCAGGCCGGACCTCGACGCGGGCCCCGACGCCGGCTCGGACGCCCGCCTC
>DASZEI010000411.1:0-1987 GCA_035940975.1 Jatrophihabitans sp.
CCGACGGCAAGAGCCTGTTCGGGGCGGGCCTGAACAAGGGCAAACGCTCGATCGCGGTCGACCTGCGATCGCCGCGGGGCAAAGAGCTGCTCACCGACCTCATTACCGCGCCCGGTGATGACGCGGGGCTGTTCCTGACCAATTTCCCGGCCGCGGGCTGGCTGGACTTCAACAAGCTCACGTCCCGGCGCCCCGACCTGATCATGGTCAACATCGTCGGTAACCCCGACGGGTCGTCGGCGGTCGACTACACGGTCAACCCCGCCACCGGCTTCCCGTGGGCCACCGGCTCCAGCAGCCTGTCCGACCCGGTCAACCACCTGCTGCCGGCCTGGGACGCGATCACCGGCACGCTGGCCGCAACCGGGCTGCTGGCCGCCGAGCGCAAGCGGCGGATCGAGGGGATCGGTCAGTTCATCCGGCTTGCCCTGGCCGATGTGGCGTTCGCCATGGTGGGGCACCTCGGAAAGATCGCCGAGGTGCAGATCAACAAGCATGAGCGGCCGAAGTACGGCAATTACCTGTACGGAGCGTTCGGGCGTGACTTCGTGACCAAGGACGGCAAGCGGGTGATGGTGGTCGGCCTGACCGCGCGGCAGTGGCAGAGCTTGGTGGTCGCGGTCGGCATCGCTGATGCCTGCATCCAGGTTGAGAAGCTGCTCGAGGTCGATCTGGGCAAGGAGGGTGACCGGTTCGCCGCGCGGCACGTGATCGGCGCCCTCATTGAGCCGTGGGTCAACAGCCGCACACTGCGCCAGGTCCGAAAGATCTTCGACTCCCACGAGGTGTGCTGGGGCCCGTATCAAACCTTCGCGGAACTCGTCTCGACCGATCCGCGCTGCTCACCGATCAACCCGATGTTCGCCGCGGTCGATCAACCCGGCATCGGCACTTATCTCATGCCCGGCTCGCCGCTCGATTTCTCCGTCTCGGAGCGGGTACGGCCCGCGGCAGCGCCCCAGCTTGGACAGCACACCGACGAGATCCTCGCCGGAGTGCTTGGCCTGTCCGCCTCCGAGATCGGGCGACTGCACGACGGAGGCATCGTCGCCGGGGCACTAGACGAGTAAGCCCAGGCGCATCAATCAGGGCCCCAGCCGCATGAAACCGTGCGTCACCGGCTATTCCCATGCCACCGGCCGTGACAACGGCCCCGGCAAGGGAGTGACTCGATGTTCGCTTTTTACTCGAACCGGGTGGGTTGCCTTGGCTCGTTGCTGATATCGGCAGCGCTGACCGCTCTACTGATTCTGATCTTGTTCGCTCTGTGACTTCGTTGAGCATGGGCGTCGGTGTCAGCCTGGGCGTTCCGGCGCGGCGCCCAGGCGACCGACAATCACTACGGTGCCGCACCGCGCCGTCAGGCACATGAGGGTTTCCCCCTACCGGAACCCTGGTGAGCACCATGACCGGGTGGCCCCTATGAGCTATCCGGAGGCCCTGCCGAGGGCTCGGATCCAGGGCCGGCAGATCTCCCGTCCGCCCGGTGATCAGCGGCCCTGCGTTTCGCGTCTTGCCTGGCAAGGCGATGGACGAGTGGATCGGCCAGGCGCGGGGCCAGCGGTCCGAGCACAGCCATGATGAGCACGTAGGCCGCCACGGTGGGCGCGAAGGCGGGTGTCACGGAAGCGGCGACGAGACCGGCGATGATGATCGAGAACTCGCCCCGGGCGACCAGCGTGGCGCCGGCTCGCAGCCGTCCTGCCGGACCGATGCCGGCGCGTCGTCCGGCCGCCCAGCCGGTGAGCACTTTCGTCGCGACGCCGATGACGGCGAGCAGCGCGGCCGGTAGGAGCACCGACGGCAGCGCGGCGGGATCGGTGGACAGGCCGAAGAAAACGAAGAACACCGCGGCGAAGACGTCGCGCAGCGGGCCGAGCAGACCTCGGATGTGGTCGGCGACCTCGCCGGACAGCGCGATACCCAACAGGAACGCACCGACCGCGGATGACACATGCAGCGCCTCGGCTGCGCCGGCGACCAGCAG
>DASZEI010000412.1:0-7483 GCA_035940975.1 Jatrophihabitans sp.
ACGGCCGGTAGGCGGCACCGACGTAGCGGCCCCACCTGCCGATCACGACTGGGTGTCCAGGATGCGGACGGTGCCGGCGGCCCCGTCGACCTCGATGAGGCTGCCGTCCGGAATCCGGGTGGTGGCATCGGGAACCGCCACCACGGTGGGAATGCCCAGCAGCCGGCCGGTGACCGCGGTGTGCGACAGCAGGGTGCCCCGCTCCACCACCAGCGCCTTCGCCGACATCATCAGGAACAGCCAGCCGGGATCGGTCTCGCGGGCCACCAGGATCCGGTCGCGGGTCTCGTCGGCGGTGACCGTCGGGTCGAGTACCACCATCGCCCGGCCGCGCACCGTGCCGGAGCTGGAGGCCAGCCCGGTGAGGACGCCGGGCCCGGACGGACCGCGCACGCTGGACGGGGCGGGCAGCGCCAGCGTCACCGGCAGGTCGGCGTCGGTACGCAGGCGCGCCGGGAAGGTGCGGTCCGCCTTGATCCAGCGGGCCCGTTCGGCCGCCCGGACGGCCGCCAGCCCGCGCAGGTCGGCACCGGCCACGGTGCCGTCGAACGCGCCGAGCACCTCCTCGACGGTGAGGTCCAGGACGTCGCGGGGCTGGTCGAGCCGGCCGGCGGCCACCAGGTGGGCACCCTGGCGCAGCAGCAGCGCCCGCAGGTCGCCGAACAGCTGGCTGCGGCAGAACCGGGTGTCCTCGCGCACCCGCAGCAGGGTCCGCATCGCGGTGAACAGCACCGCCAGCACGGCCCGTTCGGCGGGGTTGCGGCAGTGCCGGCGCAGCTCCCGGCGAGCCTGCCGGCGAACCCGCTTGCCGGTGGCCAGGCTGTCGCGCACCGTCTTGCCCTGCCTGAGGTAGGCCCGTACCGCGTGCAGCACCGTCCACGGTTCCTCGCGGGGGGTGATCGCTTCGAGCTTGAGGTCCTGCAGGCCGCGATCCCCGAACCGGCGGATGTGCTCGCACAGGGCGGCGGCGAACTGCGTGCCGTGGCTGCCGGCGGTCAGTTCGGTCCAGAGCTGGCGTGGATCGGTGTCGGACAGCAATGCCTCGCGCAGCGCCGGCGACCGCGCCGCCAGGGATGCCAGGGCCAGCGCCGAGTGCAGCGCCTGGGCCGACCGGTTCTGCCGGCCGCCGTTGAGCATGCCGTTGACCAGGCTGCGGTCCGCCGCGGGCGCCCAGCGCCCCAGCAGGCCGTTCACCGCCCAGTTGGCGGTGAACAGGAACACCCCGTTGACCAGCGTGACGCCCCAGCGACTGCTCACCTGGGTCCACAGGTCCCGGTAGGCCGTGACCACCTCGGAGGGGCTCATCGCCGACACGTCCAGCCGCGCGTGGTAGCCGTCCCACCAGCTCAGGAACTCACGGACCCGGCGCGGGTGGGCCGTCGACCGCACCGCGATCTCGGCCAGGTCGAGCGCTCTGCCCACCGGGTGCGTCTCAGCGGCACCGGAGGCCCGCCCGGCCAGGCCCAGCGCCTGCTCCCAGGTCGACCAGAGCGGGCGGAAGCAGCGCATCATCGCGTGCAGCTGGTACCAGTTGTCGATGGCGTAATAGACGTGGCCGTCGAGGTAGCCGATCATCTGCCGCAATCGCGGCTGGTTGCGGCGGATCACCCGGGCCGGCACGCCCATTCGCCGGTACAGGTCGCTGAAGCCCACCTCGAACAGCTCGCGGCCGACCGAATAGGTCAGCGCGCAGCTCACCCCGGGAAAGCTCTCGGTGATGTTGTTGTTGTCCCACAGGATCACCGGCGACCGGTCGGCCGCCGGCTGCCCGGTCACCGGCCCGGCCGCGATCGGGCGTGCCTGCACCAGGTAGATCCGGCCGTCCCGGTCGAGGGTTCCCTCGATGTCCTGCGGAACGCCGAAGAGTTCCTCGACCCGGGTGGCGACGGCGGTGATCTGTCGAATCTGGTCGTCGTCGAGCACCGGCACGGACGCCAGCTCGGCCTCGACGGTGATCGCGACCGGGCCCTGGTCGGGCCGCTCGGGATCCCAGCCGACCGCTCTGGACTTCACCGCCACGTGCGCCTGGATGTCGGCGGTGGCCCGGTCGATGAAGAAGTGGTCGACGTCGGCCTTCTCCTGCACCACCCCTTCGCCGATCCCGTATGCCGCCGCGATCACGCACTGCGCCGAGCCGTCCAGCGGATTGCGGGTGAACGCGACGAAGGACCGCACCCCCATCACCATCCGCTGGACGCCGACCGCCACCCGTGCCGCGAACGGGTCCATCTCCCGGTGCGCCCGGTACAGCACCGCCTCCGGGTTGAACGCCGACGCCCAGCAGGCCGCCACCCGGTCGGCGAGTTCCGCGCGGCGCACGTAGAGAAAGCTGTCGGACAGCCCCGCGAACGGATCGCTGGCCGAATCCTCGCCCGAGTCGGAGTCGCCGGGCTGGGACACCACGCAGGCCCGCACCGCGACCAGCCCGTCGGGCCCCGCCAGGGAGTCGAAGCAGCTGTCCAGGCTGGCGCGCAGGCCGGCCGGCACGCCCAGCTGCCGGACCCGGTGCCGCAGTGCCTGGGCCCGGTCGGAGGCCTCCATCTCGATCGCGAGCGACGCGCGGACTTCGGGCCCGACCACCGAGTCGAACACGGTGGCCGGTACGCAGGCCAGCGGCGGGATCGGGAAGCCGGCCCGGGCCAGCGACGCCTGCCGGGTGAACTTGTGCCCGAAGAGTTCGGGACGGCTGAGCGTCGACTCGCTTTCGACCAGCCACCGCGAGCCGAGGTCAACCAACGCGCTTCTCCTTAGGGCTGTCACCAACGGCCGCAAACCGGCGTCCACGTCCGATCGGGAGTGGGCAGCGGCTCCGGGCGGACAGGATGGCCAAGCCTCACACGAGCAGCCGGGCGGCTCTTCTCATTCAGTGCCTCTTTGTTCACCAGCAGCGAGTGCGCCGGCGCGATCCCTTTACCGGCAGCATGAGTCGCCATAGGGTCGAGTGCGTTCTGTCCGCCGACGGTGATCTCGCGCCTCATCCGTGCGCGGGAAGAGGAGCAACGGTGAAGATCGGTCTGCACATCGCGGATTTCACCTACCCGAGTGGGCCAGCGGGGCTGGCCGATGACCTGACCCGGGTGGCGGTGGCTGCCGAGGACGCCGGGTTCGCGCGGGTCAGCGTGATGGACCACGTCTGGCAGATCGGCGTGCTCGGCCCGCCCGAGCACGAGATGCTGGAGGCCTACACGACCCTGGGCTACCTCGCGGCGCGCACCTCCCGGGTCGAGCTGCTGGCCTGGGTGACCGCGGTCAGCTACCGGGAGCCGGGACTGCTCGCCAAGCTGGTGAGCACCCTCGACGTGCTGTCCAAGGGCCGCGCCTGGCTCGGCATCGGTGCGGCCTGGAACGGCGAGGAGGCGACCGGGCTGGGGCTGGCGTTCCCGGGCACCGCCGAGCGGTTCGAGCGGCTGGAGGAGACCCTGCAGATCTGCCTGCAGATGTGGAGTGAGGACGACAGCCCGTACGAAGGCAAGCACTACCGGCTCGGACGGACCCTCAACGTGCCGCAGCCGATCCGCCGACCGCCGATCCTGATCGGCGGCGGCGGGGAGAAGAAGACGCTGCGCCTGGTGGCCCGCTACGCCCAGGCCTGCAACCTGTTCGCCGGGCCCGACCTCGAACGCAAGCTCGACATCCTGCGCGGGCACTGCGAGGCCGAGGGCCGCGACTACGACGAGATCGAGAAGACGGTACTGGTCCCGCTCGATCCCGGCGAGCGCGGGGAGAAGATCGACGACCTGCTCGTGCAACTGCGCGGGCTGGCAGCACTCGGCGTCGGCCACGCGCACGGCTGGGTGCCCCAGGTCTGGCAGACCGAGCGGCTCGCGCTGCTGGGTAAGGAGGTCGTGGCGGTAGCCGCGGATCTCTGATCCCCCGGCAGGCCCCGTCGGCGGACCGCGAGGGCGGTTGCGACCCGCTGGTGACGAGGCCTACCGTCGGACTTGGTTCAGCACACAGCCACGAGCACTCGGTAATTCCTTTGGCGGAGTTCATGCCTGGATCGCCTGATAGATCGCCTGATGGCTTGTCTGAGCCGTTGCACCCGCGACCGCAGTTCACCCGTACCCGCTGGACCGACCTGTCCGGTACCTGGCAGTTCGGCTACGACGACGCCGACGTCGGGCGCGAGCAGCGCTGGCCCGAACGCGACGGCGTTCTTCCTTTGCGGATAACGGTGCCCTACCCTCCGGAGTCCGAACTCAGCGGTATCAAGGACCGGTCCTTCCACCCGATCGTCTGGTACCGCCGTACCTTCCAGGCGTCGGCGACCGACGGTGAGCGGCTGCTGCTGCACTTCGGAGCGGTGGACTACCGGGCCGAGGTCTGGGTCAACGGACGCTTGGCGGTCAGCCACGAAGGCGGCCACACGCCGTTCAGCGCGGACATCACGCAGCTGCTGGTGGCCGGCGCCGATCAGGTCGTCGTGGTGCGCGCCGAGGACCTGCCCACCGACGCCAGCCAGCCCCGCGGCAAGCAGGACCTGCAGAAGTCCCCGCACAAGATCTGGTACCACCGCACGACCGGGATCTGGCAGCCGGTGTGGCTGGAACCGGTGCCGGCGAGCCGGATCAGCGCCGCGCGCTGGGAGACCGACATCGAGCGGGGCGCGTTGCGGGCCCACGTCGACCTGGTGGGCGTGCCGGTGGGTTCCCAGCTGCGGATGCGGGTGTCCATCCGGGACGTGCTGCTTGCCGATGACAGCTATACCGTCACCGACGCCGTCGCACTGGAAGGCCTGACCCGGGAACTGCTGCTGCTGCAGGCCGAGATGCGGATCGACCGCGAACGCTTCCTGTGGTCGCCGGAGACCCCGAACCTGATGGATATCACCCTGACCCTGGCCGACCGCGACGGCGCGATCCTCGATCAGGTCGACAGTTACGTGGGATTCCGATCCGTCGGGACGTCGGCGAACCGGTTCACCCTCAACGGCCGGCCCTATCACCTGCGCCTGGTGCTGTCGCAGGGTTACTGGCCGCAGTCGCATCTGGCAGCACCGTCCCCCCAGTCGCTGCGGCGCGAGGTCGAGTTGGTCAAGGAGCTGGGATTCAACGGTGTCCGGGTGCACCAGAAGGTCGAGGATCCCCGATTCCTGTACTGGTGCGACCGGCTGGGCCTGGCGGTCTGGGCCGAGTTGCCGGCCGCGTTCCGCTGGTCGACGGCGGCCGCCCTGCGCAGCACCCGGGAGTGGCTCGAAGTGCTGGAACGCGACATCAGCGTCGCCAGCATTGTGGCGTGGGTACCGGTCAACGAGAGCTGGGGCGTCCCGGCGCTGCAGAGCGACCCTCGACAGCGGGCCTACGTCCAGGCCATGTACTCCACGGCCAAGGCGATCGACGGCAGCCGGCCGGTGGTGGGCAACGACGGCTGGGAACACGTCGCCACCGACATGATCACGGTGCACGACTACGCCGGCGAGGGCGCGACGCTGCGGGAGCGCTACGGCAGCATCGAGGCGGTGCAACGCTCGTTGCGGGAGGTCCAGCCGTATTACCGGCCGGTCCTGCTGCCCGGCCTGGTGCTGGAGGACCAGCCGATCCTGTTGACGGAGTTCGGTGGGATCAGTTACCAGGCGGGCGAGGACTTCTGGAACGGCATGGCACCGCCCTGGACGAGGAGGACTTCGTCCGCCGCTACCAGGACCTGCTGGACGCGGTGCTTGCCAGCACCGTCCTGGCCGGTTTCTGCTACACCCAGCTGGCAGACACCGAACAGGAGCGCAACGGCCTGCTCACCGCCGATCGTCAACCGAAGGCAGCTCCGCACGCGCTGCGCGCGATCACCCAGCGGTTCGCGGCCGCCGTTCCGGGTGACGTGGTCTACGGCCATCAGACCGGGCAGCATCCCTCAGCGCTGGTGAACCAGTAACCGGATGCTGGAGCGGTGGGCGGCCCGATCAGTCAGAATGCAGGTGTGCCAGGAAATCGCGTGCCACGTCGGCTGATCTCGGCAATGGCCGCTGCCCTGCTGACGGGTGGGCTGCTCGTCGGGTGCAGCCCGTCCGGGGACGTTGCCGGTGGCCCGCCGGCCAGGCCGGGCGCGTCCGGGGCTGCCACCGCATCCGCCCCGAGTTCGACCGGCCACGAGCATGGCGGCACCGGGGCCACCTCGGTGCCGATAGCGGCCCTGAAGCCCGGCGAGCGCTGGATCACGTTGCCGATGCCGGGCGGCAGTTACCGGCCGAAGGCCGAGGCCGGCGGCACCGACGATTACCGGTGCATCCTGCTGGACCCGAAGATCACCCAGGACTCGTTCCTGTCCGGCGTGGTGCTGGAGCCGGGCAACCCGAATCTGGTGCACCACGCGATCCTCTACCGGGTCGATCCGGAACAGCTCGGCGCGGCCAGGACCAAGGACGCCGGCGACCCGCGGCTGGGTTGGTCCTGCTTCGGTGGACCGGGCCTGCCGAGCAATTCCGCCGACCTCGGCGGCCTGAATTCCGCACCCTGGGTGGCGGCCTGGGCCACCGCCGGCGGCGAGCAACGCTTCGCCGCCGGCACCGGCCAGCGCACCAGGGCCGGCACCCGGCTGATCCTGCAGATGCACTACAACCTGCTCAACGGCGACGGCGCCGACAGCACCACGGTGAAGCTGCGGGTCGCTGCCCCGGGCGCCCGGTTGCAGCCACTGCAGACCCTGCTGCTGCCGGCGCCCGTCGAGTTGCCCTGCCCGCCGGACGAAACCGGTCCGCTGTGCGATCGCGACGCCTCCGTCATCGATGTGATGCGGCGGTTCGGCACCAACTCCGGGCGGGTGGTGGCCGGATTGCAACTGCTGTGCGACGGCTCGTTCAGCAACCCGCGGGCCGGACCCACCCAGAGCTGCGGCCGCCCGGTCAGCGAGACGATGCAGCTCAGGGCGGTCGCCGGGCACATGCACATGCTCGGCAGGTCGATCCGGATCGACCTGCAACGCCAGGACGGCACCAGCCAGCGGCTGCTCGACGTCACGGCCTGGGACTTCGACGACCAGCGCGCCACCGTGCTGCCCCGGACGCTCACCGTGCACGCCGGTGACCGGCTGCGGGTGACCTGCACCCACGACGCCAGCCTGCGTCAGAAGCTGCCGGCACTGGCCAAGTTGCCGCCGCGCTACGTGGTGTGGGGCGAAGGGTCCTCCGACGAGATGTGCCTGGGGATCGTCAGCTACACCCAGCCCTGACGGGTGGTCGGCACCGGCACAGCGGCTGGCTCAGCGCCGGCGGGTTGAGCCATCGACTTCTCGACTCCCAAGCTCTGCCGGTCATGCCGGCGTGCCCAGAACGGCTCGGCGGCCCAGCGCCGCTCGAAGCCGTAGTAGAGCGCCAGGTTGGACCGGTACGCATGCCGGATCGCGTCCAGCCGCCGGACATACCCAGCGATCGCCTGATCCGAACCGGCCAGCGTGGCGGCGATCGCCTGGGCCGCCGCCCGCCCGGTGAACAGCGCGGTCAGAAGTCCCTGCGAGGACAGCGGATCGAAGGACAACGCGGCATCTCCGGCGG
>DASZEI010000413.1:0-2950 GCA_035940975.1 Jatrophihabitans sp.
CTGCTGGTCGAGCTGATCCGGCCGTACCGGCGGCAGGTCATCATCCTGCTGGCGCTGGTGATCGGGCAGGTCGTCACGACGATGGCGGCGCCGCTGCTGATCGGGATGGCCATCGACCACGGCCTGCCCGACGCCCTGGACGGCAACTACCGCACCCTGCTGCAGCTGACCGCGGCGCTGGCCACCGCTGCCACCACCGCCGGCCTGCTGCAGTGGATCTTCCTGCGCCGGACCGGCGTGGTCGGGCAGGCCATCCTGTTCGATCTGCGCCGGCGGGTCTTCGACCACACCCAGCGCTTGAGCGTGTCCTGGCACGAGCGGTTCACCTCGGGCAAGGTGATCAGCCGGCTGACCTCCGACGTCGACACCCTGCGCGAGCTGCTGGACGCGAGCATGGACGGCCTGCTGCTGGCGATCCTCAACATCGTGGTGATCTCGGTGCTGATGCTGGTGCTCGACCCGGGGCTGGCGCTGCTCGCGCTCACCGCGATGATCCCGCTGCTCCTGCTGTTCCGGTGGTTCTCGGCCCGCTCGACGGTGGCCTTCCGCCGCACCCGGGAGACCGTGGCGCTGCTGATCGTGCAGTTCGTCGAGACCTTCAACGGCATCCGGGCGGTGCAGGCGTTCCGGCGGGAGCCCCGCAACGACGCCATCTTCGAGGGCCTGAACAACGGTTACCGCGATGCCAACCGCAAGGTGTTCGACCTGCACGCGATCTTCATTCCCGGCGTCACCCTGATCGGCAACGTCGCGACCGTGGCGGTGCTGTTCGTCGGCGGCTTCCGGGTGGCCGAAGGTGGCCTGGCACTCGGCGTGCTGACCGCCTTCCTGCTGTACCTGCGGGAGTTCTACGGCCCGATGGAAGACGTCGCGATCTTCTACAACTCGCTGCAGTCAGCCACCGCCGCGCTGGAGAAGCTGGCCCTGGTGCTGGCCGAGGAGCCGGCGGTCCCGGAGCCGGCCGACCCGGTGCCGTTGCCGCATCCGACGGCCGGTGAGATCCGCTTCGAGTCGGTGGAGTTCAGCTACGAGCCGGCAGCCGAGCGGCCGCGCACGGTGCTGCACGAACTCGACCTGTGCATCCGGAGCGGCCAGACGGTGGCCCTGGTCGGCGCCACCGGAGCCGGCAAGACCACCATCGCCAAGCTGATCAGCCGGTTCTATGACCCCACCGAAGGCCGGGTGCGCCTGGACGGCGTCGCGCTGGACCAGCTCTCGGACTCCGACCTGCGCACCGCGGTGGTGATGATCACCCAGGACGGCTTCCTGTTCTCCGGCTCCGTGGCCGACAACATCGCCTTCGGCCGGCCGTCGGCGTCCCGGGCCGAGATCGAGCAGGCGGCCCGGGCGGTCGGGGCGGATCCGTTCATCCAGCGGTTGCCGGCCGGCTATGACACCGACGTCCGCAAGCGCGGCGGCCGGCTGTCGGCCGGCCAGCGGCAGCTGATCGCGTTCGCCCGGGCCTTCCTGGCCGATCCGGCGGTGTTGATCCTGGACGAGGCCACCTCCAGCCTCGACATCCCGACCGAGCGGGCGGTGCAGCAGGCGCTGCGTACGGTGCTGCACGGGCGTACCGCGCTGATCATCGCGCACCGGCTCTCGACCGTCGAGATCGCCGACCGGGTGCTGGTGCTCGACGACGGCCGGGTGATCGAGGACGGCACGCCGACCGAGCTGATCGCGACCGTGGACGGCCGGTACGCCGCGCTGCACACCGCGTGGCTGGACTCGCTGGTCTAGCGACAATCCGGTTGACCAGCGCGGGACAGTCTGGTCATGACCAACGCCTTCGATCTGGTGGACGCCCAGCTCCGTTCCCGGGTCGAGGAACAGGACTTCTCCGGCATCGCCGCGGTCCGCCGGGGCGGGACCGTCGAGTTCGAAGGCTGCTACGGCCTGGCGAACAGGGCGGACTCGGTGCCGATCACCCCGCGGACCCGGTTCGCGCTGGCGTCGGTGTCGAAGATGTTCACCGCGGCGGCCGTGGCCACGCTGGTCCGGGACGGGCGGGTCGCCTTCGACACGCCCGTGGTGTCGGTGCTGCCCGCGGATCGCCGGCCGGCCACGCTGCGCCCGGACGTGACCGTGCACCACCTGCTGACCCACACCTCGGGCATCGCCGACTACGCCGAGGAGGAGGACGAGGACTTCGACTACGGCGCGCTGTGGACGGACCGGCCGGTGGCCGGGATGCTGCGGCCGGCCGACTTCCTGCCCATGTTCGGCGACCTCGAGCCCTACCGGCCGCCGGGCGGGCCCTGGCAGTACTCGAACGCCGGCTTCATCGTCCTCGCGCTGATCGTCGAGGATCTGACCGGGCAGCCGTTCATCGAGGCCGTCGGCGAGCGGGTGTTCGAGCCCGCGGGCATGACCGCGAGCGGCTACTTCCGCACCGATGACGTGCGGCCGGACGTCGCCGTGGGATACCTGGAGCGAGCCTCGGCCGACCAGCCGTGGCGCACCAACGTGCACGCCACGCCGGTCGTCGGCGGCGGGGACGGTGGGGCGCACTCGACCGCCGCGGACCTCGACCGGTTCCTGCGCGCCTACGACGACGGCTCGCTGTTCGGGCCCGCGCTGCGGGAGGAGATGCTGACGGCGCGCGCCACCGTCGAGCCAGGGGTCGAGTACGGCTACGGCGCGTACCTGCTCGCCGGCTGCTTCGGGCACACCGGCGGCGACCCGGGCGTGACCGCGGTCGTGCAGCGGCTGTCCGCCGCGGACCTGTCCGTCGTGGTGCTGTGCAACGTGGAGGCGCCGGTGATGCAAGCCCGCACCCAGTTGCTGGCCGCGGCCACCGGAACCTGAGCTCGGGTAGCCGCGGCGCAGCCTGCGATATATAGGGGCTCGATCAGGCGGCGGCGTGCTCGCTGACCGCCCCGCCGACCGGCTCCAGCGCCAGCTCCAGTACCTCGCGCACGTCGCTGACCGGGTGCACGGTGAGCGCCTC
>DASZEI010000414.1:0-2520 GCA_035940975.1 Jatrophihabitans sp.
GGGCTGGCGATCAGCGGCCGGTCGCGGCCGGTCACGCCGTACACGCTCCAGGCGAACACCCCGAGCATCAGCTGGAACCGGGTCAGCCCCAGCTCGGCGCCGACCCGATCCAGCGCGGCACGCCGGTCCTGGTCGAGCCGGACGTGCAGCAACCGGCCGGCCGGCCGCTCCGGCTCCGACACCGGACGCAGCGGATGCAGCGGTGCCGAGACCCCGTCCTGCTGGGCGTAGTGGGCGTGCAGCTCGGCCCGCTGGGCGGCGTAAGCGGGCCGGCTGAACCACTCGGCCTGCCAGCCGGCGAAGTCCAGCGGGGTGGGTGCCTGCTCCTGGCCGGCCACCGGGCCGGTGCCGGCCAGCGCGGCGGCGTACTCGGCCGACAGCGCTTCGAGCAGCAGGGTGACCGACCAGCCGTCCACCGCGATGTGGTGCAGCCGCAGCAGCAGCACCCCGCCGTCGGAGCCCTGTGCCGGGTGCTCGGCCGGGTGCTCGACCAGCCAGCAGGCCTGCAGCATCCGCGGCTCGGCCAGGTCGAACGGCTCGGCGAGCAGCCGGTCGGCCAGCACGCGCCAGTCGTCACCGGGCCGGCGGTCCGGCTGCAGCCACGGGTCGTACGGGTCGGCGACCACCTGGCGCAGGCCCTCGGCGTCGGGGGAGAAGCCGGTCCGCAGCGCCGGGTAACGCTCCACCAGCCGCCGCAGCGCATGCCGCAGCGCCGGCACGTCGACGCCGCCGGTCAGCCGGAAGGCCAGCCCGACGTTGTAGGCCACCGACCGCGGATCCTGCTGCTGCAGCAGCCAGAGCCGCTGCTGCTCGGAGGTGGCCGGCGCCGACCGGGCACCGGCTGCCGGCACCGGTTCGGGGTAGGGCGAGCCGGCGCCGGGCAGGGCGTGCCGGCCGGCCTCGATCGCGCCGGCCAGCTGCCCCAGCTCGGACTGCAGCACCAGCGCGGCCGGCAGCTCGCTGCCCCAGCGCCGCCGCACCTCGTAGCGCAGCCGCAGGGCCTTGAGCGAGTCGCCGCCGCTGGCGATCCAGCGATCGCCAGGACGCAGCCCGCTGACGCCCAGCACCTCGCCGGCCAGCTCCAGCACCTCGCGCTGCCACTCGGTGGCCTCCGGCGAGTCGGTGCCGGTCGCCGGGTCGGACTCGGCACGCCACGGCGGGTCATCCCGGCCGAGCAGCGCGTCCCGGTCGACCTTGCCGTTGGCGGTCAACGGCAGCGCCTCGACCAGGTAGACCCGGTGCGGGCGCATGTAGGAGGGCAGGCGGTCGGCCAGGTGCCGTTCGAAGGCCTCGAAGCTCAGCGGCTGGCCCAGCACCAGGTAGGCGAGCAACTCGTTCGCGCCGAGCGCGCCGCTGCGGCGGGTGCAGACGAAGGCCTGGTGGATCGCCGGATGGGTCAGCAGTTGCCGTTCCAGCTCGCCCGGCTCGATCCGGAAGCCGCGTACCTTGACCTGGCGGTCGGTCCGCCCGAGGTAGCTGACCAGGCCGTCGGCGTCGCGCCGGACCAGGTCGCCGGTGCGGTAGTAGCGGGTGCGGCCGCCGTCCAGCCACGGCAGCCGGACGAAGCGCAGCGCGGTCTCCTCGGCCAGGTTGCGGTAGCCGGCCGCCACCGCCTCGCCGCCGAGGTACAGCTCGGCGGTCTCCCCGGTCGCGGCCAGCCGCCCGCCTTCGGCGACCAGCACCGCCTCGGTGCCGGGCAGCGGCGTTCCGATCGGTACCAGGTCGGCGTCGAAGTCGCGGGGGATGGCATGGCAGAGCGCGAACGTCGCGGTCTCGGTCGGTCCGTAGCCGTTGTACAGCTGGGTGTCGCTGTCCGGGTTGTCGCGGTACCAGCGCCGGATCAGCGCGGCGTTGAGCTGGTCGCCGCCGACCAGCAGCTGGCCGACGCCGGCGAAGCAGTGCGGCAACTGGTCGACCACCGCGTTGAACAGCGCCGCGGTGATGAACATGGTGTCGACCCGCAAGCCTTGCAGCGCGGCCGCCAGCTTCTCCGGCGCCTGCACCGTCTCCTCGTCCAGGATCACGCAGCAGCCGCCGGTCAGCAGCGGCACCCAGACCTCGAAGCTGATCGCGTCGAAGGCCGGGTTGGACAGGCAGCCGAAGCGGGCCGAATCCGCCAGCCGGAGGTAGCCCGGCCGGGCCAGCCGCAGGATGCCGGCGTCGGGCACCTCGACGCCCTTGGGACGGCCGGTGGTGCCGGAGGTGTAGAAGACGAACGCGATCGGGTCGAGGTCATCGGCTGGTTCGGCCGGCTCGATGGCCTCGGCCGGGTCACGGTAGGTGGCCAGCAGGTCGGCCACCGGAAGTAGGCACATCCGCTCCGGTAGCTCGGCCAGCCCGCCGGCACCGGTGATCACGGCCACGCAGCCGGCATCGGTGAGGATGTGCCGCCGGCGCTCGGGCGGGCTCTGGACGTCCAGCGGCACCACCACCGCCCCGCGGCGCAGGATGCCCAGCATCGCGCAGACCAGCTCCTGCGAGCGCGGCAGGCAGACCGCGACCGCGTCCCCCGGGCGGACG
>DASZEI010000415.1:0-4350 GCA_035940975.1 Jatrophihabitans sp.
CAATGGCTGGAGCAGCACCTGTCCAAGTACCCGGGCACGATCCTGGCCGTCACCCACGACCGGTACTTCCTGGACAACGTCGCCCAGTGGATCCTGGAACTCGACCGCGGCCGGGCGCACCCGTACGAGGGCAACTACTCCACCTACCTGGAGAAGAAGGCGGAGCGGCTCAAGATCGAGGGCAAGAAGGACCAGAAGCTGCAGAAGCGGCTCCTCGACGAGCTCGACTGGGTGCGCCAGAACGCCAAGGGCCGGCAGGCCAAGTCCAAGGCCCGCCTGCAGCGCTATGAGGAGATGGCCGCCGAGGCGGAGAAGACCCGCAAGCTCGACTTCGAGGAGATCCAGATTCCGCCCGGTCCGCGACTGGGCAACGTGGTGGTCGAGGTCAGCCACCTGGACAAGGGCTTCGATGGGCGGGTGCTGGTCAAGGACCTGTCGTTCTCGCTGCCGCGCGGTGGCATCGTGGGCGTCATCGGTCCGAACGGGGTCGGCAAGACCACCCTGTTCAAGACCATCGTCGGACTCGAGAAGCCCGACTCCGGTGAGGTGCGGGTCGGTGAGACGGTCAAGGTCAGCTACGTCGACCAGAACCGGGGCGGCATCGAAGCGACCAAGAACGTCTGGCAGGTGGTGTCCGACGGCTTGGACTACATCAAGGTCGGCCAGGTCGAGATGCCCAGCCGGGCCTACGTCTCCGCCTTCGGGTTCAAGGGCCCGGACCAGCAGAAGGCAGCCGGGGTGCTGTCCGGCGGCGAGCGGAACCGGCTCAACCTGGCGCTCACCCTCAAGGAGGGCGGCAACCTGCTGCTGCTCGACGAGCCCACCAACGACCTCGACGTCGAAACCCTCGGCTCGCTGGAGAACGCGCTGCTGGAGTTCCCGGGCTGCGCCGTGGTGATCAGCCACGACCGGTGGTTCCTGGACCGGATCGCCACCCACATCCTCGCCTGGGAGGGCAACGACTCCAACCCCGCCCAGTGGTACTGGTACGAAGGCAACTTCGAGTCCTATGAGAAGAACAAGGTCGAGCGGCTGGGCGCCGATGCCGCGCGGCCGCACGCGGTCACCTATCGCAAGCTGACTCGCGACTGAGCCGGCCATGACCGAACCACGATAGGACTCGGGCTTCCGGTGGCACGCTTCGTCGCTCGCTGCGCGATGCGGTGGTCGGACATGGATGCCTACGGCCATGTCAACAACACCGCCTACCTGGCCTACCTCGAACAGGCCCGGGTGTCGATGTTCTTCGACCGCTACGACTCGTCGTTCTCCGGTGGCACCGTGGTCGCCCACCACGAGATCACCTACCTGCGCCCGGTGGTCTACCACCCGGAACCGTTGCGGCTGGAGCTGTGGGTGGAGCGGATCCGCGGGGCGTCCTTCGACGTTCGCTACGACGTTTACGACGGCCAGACGCTGGCTGCCAAGGCGGTCACCACGCTGGTCACCTTTGATTTCAGCACCGACCGGCCGCGGCGGTTGACCAAGGACGAGAAGGCGATCCTGGTCAGCTACACCGATGAGCCCGGCGATCAGGCCCAGCCGGCCGGCCAGAGTCACGCCGTGGCCGGCGAAGCCGACCACCACCAGCCCGCCGATCAGGCCCAGCCCGCCGATCAGAGTCAGCCGGCCGACCATCCTGAGCTCGCCGACCACCGCACACCGGCCGATCTAGCTGAGCTGCCGACCAGTTCCGTCGTGCAGGACTGACGGTGCTGGACACCCTCGTGTCGCCGGCGCAGCTGGCTGACTTCGTCCCACTGGCCGAGCGCGCGGTGTCCATCGAGGCGACCTCGATGATCCGGTTCCGGGCCGCCGAGCAGACGGTGGCCGGTTTCGTCCGGCTGCCCTACGAGGTGCTGGCCGGCCGGACGCTGGCCGCCGAGCCCGCCGGCCCCTTCGACACCACGGTCGCCGCCGCCGACTTCCTGCGCTGGGCCGAGCAGTCGGGGCCGGTGCCCCCCGGCAAGGACGCGCACTGGCTCAGCGCGCTGCCGCCCCGGCGCGGCTGGCGGCGGGTCGACGTGGTGCCCGACAGCGTCATTCGCGATCTGGTGCGCTCCGGAGCCGCACTCGCCGCCGGGACGACCAGCCGGCAGAGCCAGGAGTCGCTGCTGGCCTCGGTGGTGCTCACCGCCGCATCCGGCCACGGCTCGGCACCCGAGGTGCAGGTGCGGCTCGGTGCGCTGAGCGCGCTCACCCGGATGGGCTTCCTGCCCCGCGACTCCGAGGTCGCCATCGACGTCGCACCGGGCTGGGTCCGGGTCGCTGCCGCGTACGGCTCCACCTACGTCAGCGACGGCAACCCACTGGGCCTGATGTCGCTGTAGCGGGCGCCGGCAGCCAGGGGGTGTCAAAGCCTGTCCCGGACCACGTTGCACAATGAGGCATGGCCGTTCTTGATCTCACCGGTAAGACCGTCATCGTCACCGGCGCCTCGTCCGGCATCGGCGAGGCGACCGCACGGGCCCTGCACGCGGCCGGCGCGCAGCCCGTGCTGGCGGCCCGCCGGGCCGACCGGCTGGGGCAGCTGAGCGAGCAACTCGGCGGCGCGCTGGCGGTACCGACCGACGTCACCGACCCGGCCGCCCGGCAGGCGCTGATCCAGGCCACCCTGGACCGGCACGGCCGGGTCGACGGCCTGGTCAACAACGCCGGCATCGGCATCCTGAAGCTGCTGGTCGACATCGAGCCGGCGGAGTTCAGCCAGCTGCTGGAGCTCAATCTGGTCAGCGCATTCGCGATGACCCAGGCCGTGCTGCCCGCGATGCGGGAGCAGGGTGGCGGCCGGATCGTCAACGTCTCCTCCGGCGTGATCCAGACACCTGCGCCGACGGTGTCCGCCTACGCCGCCAGCAAGGCGGGCCTGGCCATGATGAGCGCGGTGGCCCGGGCGGAGCTGGCCGCCGACGGCATCGACGTGTCCACGGTGTTTCCCTCGCTCACCGCCACCGAGTTCGCCGGCGGCATCTACCAGCTCGGGGCCGAGCCGTTTCCGGGCTTCGTGGTGCAGAGCACGGACTACGTCGCCCGGGTGATCCTGCGGTTGCTGCGCACCGGTGAGGCCGGCATCGAGATCCCGCACGGCGCCGAGCGGCCCGAGCTGACCGAGGTGCCGGCGGCCTGAGTCCGGCGCGCCCTCGCGATCACGGCGCCGAGGCCAGCCGTACCGGAACGCCGTGGTCGGCCACCGTGCCGAGCAGCACCGGCGCCGGATCAGCGAGCCCACCGGGCACCGACACCTGCACGGTCAGCTCCGTCGGCCGGTACTCCCGCTCGCCCTCCGAGCGATCGTCGCGCAACACCGGACTCTCCATCGCGATATGGGCGATCGGCATCCGGTTCCGGGCGGCGTCGAGCACCTGCGACGTCGCCGCGATCTCGTCCGGCGGCCAGTACTGCCGGGTGATCGAGTGCCAGACCACGGTGAGCACGCCGTCCGGACCTGCCGGCTCGAGCATCGAGGCCAGCCAGGACGAAGCCGGCGCCCGGTCCACCGCGACGCGCTGAGTCGCGGCGATCGCCAGCGCCGCGCGCAGCCGCTCGTAGCGGTGCAGGTCGTGCGGCCAGACGAACGAGGTCAGCCGCAGCCGGCCCGCAGGCGTCGAGGCGTCGATCGGCGCCAGGTCACAGCCGCGCCGGTCCAGCACCGTGAACGGCACCGGCGTGACCGGCCCCACCACCGCCTCGACCAACCGCAGCGGTGAGGATGCCGGCCCGTAGGACCAGCCGTCGCCGGCGATGAAGAACCGGTCCACCAGCAGGTTGAGCCCGGCGGACGCCCCGAGTTCGAACAGCCGCACCGACGACAGCCCGGACCGCCGGACCGCGTCGAACAGCCCGAGCAGCAGTGGCACGGACCGGCCGGGCTCGTTGGTCTGCGGCGCGATCGCCAGCGCCGCGCGCAGCTCGTCGACATGCCGTCGCAGCACCGGCTCGAAGTCCTGCCAGGCCTCCTCCGGCGAGGCTGCGCCGCCCAGGTTCGGGTAGTACACCGCCAACTGCGGCTCGGTCCCGGACAGCACCAGGCGCTGGATGCCGGCCATCAGCCTCAGCTGCACGACGGCCGAGCCCGGTGCGTCGGCCCAGTCCCGGCAGATCTCGGCAACCACACCGCCGGCCTGCCAGTCGTCGGCCATCGCCAGCATCAGCGTCCGGTACAGCCCGTCCGGCAGCATCCGCGCGTGCCGGCGGAACCGGTCCGCCATGCTCGAACCTTCGGCGGCGGTCACCAGCCATACGTTAGGCGAGGTGCGGGTAGATCGACCCGGCCGATCAACCCGGCCGATCAACCCGGCCGATCAACTCGGCCGATCAACTCGGCCAGGCAAGCAGCCCACCACCCAGCAC
>DASZEI010000416.1:0-6542 GCA_035940975.1 Jatrophihabitans sp.
CCATCGGCCCGCAGGCATAGACGATCTCCGCGCCCAGCCGCTCGATCGCCGACGGCAGCGGGTCGGTGACCTGGCCGTACTGGCCGGCCGAGCCGTCGTCGGTGGTCACGGTGACCTTGCCGATCAGCCGCTTGGCCTGCAGCTCCCCGAACAGCCGGTCGGCCCGCGACGCCCCCACGATCATCTCGACCTCGCTGCCCATCCCGATCAGCCGCTCGGCCAGCGGCAGCAGCGGCGCGCTGCCGTAGCCGCCACCGACCAGCACGGCCGGCACCGCATCCCGCGGGATCGGGAAGGGCACCCCCAGCGGGCCGACCAGGTTCAGCCTGGTGCCGATCCGCTGGCCGGCCAGCCACTCGGTGCCCGGGCCGCGGACGGCCACCACGAACTGGATGGTGCCGGCGAACTCGGTACCCGGCTTCACCCCGTAGAGCGCGAACGAGCGGCGCAGCAGCATCGAGGTCCGCGCGCCGCCGACCGCCACCGCGACGAACTGGCCGGGCTGGAAGGCCCGGGCCACTCCGGGCGCCACCACCGTCAGCTGGGTGTAGTCGCCGAACCGGGTGATGTCGAAGATCTCGCCGGTCTCTTGCACCGGGCTAGCCGCGACCGGCCCGCTGGTGGTGGCGCCGCTCTGGGTCTCGGTGCTCATCGGCCGGTCCCCGCTCGCCAGCTGGCCAACGCCCGGTGATGCGACTGCAGAGAGGTCACCGTCACGTCGTCGCGGATCAGCTCCTCGATGCCCTGGACCGCCGCCGCGACCGCCTGGATGGTGGTCAGGCACGGGATGCCGACCTGCACGGCGGCCGTCCGGATCTCGTAGCCGTCGATCCGCGGGCCGGAGTTGCCCGGCGAGCCGAACGGGGTGTTGAGCACCAGGTTGACGTTGCCGGCCAGGATCTCCTCGACGATGTTGCCGGCGCCCTCGGAGTACTTGCCGACCACCTCGACCGGCACCCCGCTGCGGCGCAGCACCTGGGCCGTCCCGGTGGTGGCCACGATCCGGAAGCCCAGGTCGTACAACCGGCGCACCGGGAAGATCGCCGCGCGCTTGTCCCGGTTGGCGATCGAGACGAACACCGTGCCCTTGGTTGGCAGCGAGCCGTACGCGGCCGCCTGGGACTTGGCGAAGGCGGAGCCGAAGACGGTGTCCAGCCCCATCACCTCGCCGGTGGATTTCATCTCCGGCCCAAGGATGTTGTCGATCAGGTCGCCGGCCGGGGAGCGGAACCGGTGGAAGGGCAGCACCGCCTCCTTCACCGCGATCGGCGCGTCCGGAGGCAGCTCGCCGCCGTCGCCGTGCCGGGGCAGCATCCCCTCCTGCCGCAGCTCGGCGATGGTGGCGCCGACCGCGATCCGGGCCGCCGCCTTGGCCAGCGGCACGGCGGTCGCCTTGGACACGAAGGGCACCGTCCGGCTGGCCCGCGGGTTGGCCTCCAGCACGTAGAGCACGTCGCCGCTGAATCCGTACTGGACGTTGAGCAGGCCGCGCACCCCCACCGCGCGGGCGATCTGCTCGGTCGCCACCCGGACCTGGTCGATGGTGGTGCCACCCAGCGTGATCGGCGGCAGCGTGCAGGCCGAGTCGCCGGAGTGGATGCCGGCCTCCTCGATGTGCTCCATCACCCCGCCGAGGTAGAGGTCGGTGCCGTCGAAGAGCGCGTCGACGTCGATCTCGACCGCGTCGTCGAGGAACCGGTCCACCAGCACCGGATGGTCCGGGGCGATGTCGGTGGCCTTGGCGATGTAGGTCGACAGGCCCGCCTCGTCGTAGACGATCTCCATGCCCCGCCCGCCCAGCACGTAGGACGGCCGGACCAGCACCGGGTAGCCGATCGAGTCGGCGACCTGCTTGGCCTGCTCGAAGGAGGTCGCCAGCCCGTGCTTGGGTGCCGGCAACCCGAGCACCCCCAGCACCCGGCCGAACTCGCCGCGGTCCTCGGCCAGGTTGATCGCCTCGGGCTGGGTGCCCAGCACCGGCACCCCGGCGTCCTTGAGCCGTTGCGCCAGGCCCAGCGGGGTCTGGCCGCCCAGCGTGCAGATCACCCCGGCGACGGTGCCCGACTGCTGCTCGGCGTGCACCACCTCCAGCACGTCCTCGAAGGTCAGCGGTTCGAAGTACAGCCGGTCGGCGGTGTCGTAGTCGGTCGAGACCGTTTCGGGGTTGCAGTTGACCATCACCGTCTCGAAACCGGCCTCGCGCAACGCCATCACCGCGTGCACGCAGGAGTAGTCGAACTCGATGCCCTGCCCGATCCGGTTGGGCCCGCTGCCCAGGATCAGCACCTTGGGCCGATCGGGCTGCGGGCTGACCTCGGTCTCGGAGTCGTAACTGGAGTAGTGGTACGGGGTCAGGGCGGCGAACTCGGCGGCGCAGGTGTCGACCGTCTTGTACACCGGCCGGATGCCGGCCCGGTGCCGCAGCAGCCGGACGCCGTCCTCACCGGCCAGCTCCGGCCGCAGCGCCGCGATCTGGCGGTCCGACAGCCCGTGCCGCTTGGCCCGCAGCAGCAGCTCGGCGGTGATGGTCGGGGCGTCCACCAGCTCCTGGCCCACCTCCAGGATCAGCGCCAGCTGGTCGATGAACCAGGCGTCGATGCCGGTCACCTCGGCGACCTCGGTCACGCTCGCTCCGGCCCGCAGCGCCCGCTCGACGGCGTAGATCCGGCCGTCGGTGGGCACCGAGGCGATGCCGAGCAGCTCGTCGACCGAGGCCAGTTCGGTGCCGCGCGGGTCGTTGCCGGTCCAGAATCCGGCAGTCCTGGTCTCGGTCGAGCGCAGCGCCTTGCCCAGCGCCTCGGTGAAGTTGCGCCCGATCGACATCACCTCGCCGACCGACTTCATGTGGGTGGTCAGCACCGGGTCGGCGCCGGGGAACTTCTCGAACGCGAACCGCGGCACCTTGATGACCACGTAGTCCAGGCTCGGCTCGAAGCAGGCCGGGGTGGCGCCGGTGATGTCGTTGCTGACCTCGTCCAGGGTGTAGCCCACCGCCAGCTTCGCCGCGATCTTGGCGATCGGGAAGCCGGTCGCCTTGGACGCCAGTGCCGAGGACCGCGACACTCGCGGGTTCATCTCGATCACGATCAGGCGTCCGGACGACGGCTCGATCGCGAACTGGATGTTGCACCCGCCGGTGTCGACGCCCACCTCGCGCAGCACCGCGATGCCGACATCGCGCATCTGCTGGTACTCCCGGTCGGTCAGCGTCATCGCCGGCGCGACGGTCATCGAGTCGCCGGTGTGCACCCCCATCGGGTCGATGTTCTCGATGGAGCAGACCACCACCACGTTGTCCTTGCGGTCGCGCATCAACTCCAGCTCGAACTCCTTCCAGCCGAACACGCTCTCCTCGACCAGCACCTCGTGCACCGGCGAGGCGGCCAGGCCCCGCGAGACCTGGGTACGTACCTCCTCGGCCGAGTGCGCCATTCCCGAGCCGAGGCCGCCCATCGTGAAGGACGGCCGGATGACGACCCGGTTGCCGACCGTCTCGGCGAAGGTAACCGCCTCGTCCAGGGTGTGGCAGACCGCCGACAGCGGCACCTCGGCGCCGACCGTCCGGACGATGTCCTTGAACTTCTGGCGGTCCTCACCGCGCTGGATGGCGTCGATGTCGGCGCCGATCAGCTCCACGCCGTACCGCTCGAGGATGCCGCGGTTGTGCAGCGCGACCGCCAGGTTGAGCGCGGTCTGCCCGCCCAGGGTGGCCAGCAGCGCGTCGATCGGGTGGCCCAGCGCCGCTTCGGTCGCGATCACCTTCTCCACGTACTCCGGCGTCAGCGGCTCGATGTAGGTGGCGTCGGCGAACTCCGGGTCGGTCATGATGGTGGCCGGGTTGGAGTTCACCAGGCTGACCCGGAAGCCCTCGCTGCGCAGCACCCGGCAGGCCTGGGTACCGGAGTAGTCGAACTCGCAGGCCTGGCCGATCACGATCGGGCCGGACCCGATCACCAGGATGTGGGAGATGTCGGTGCGCTTGGGCATCAGCCGTTCACCTTCTGCTCGTTCGCCTTCTGCTCATCGCGTGCTCGCTCCGCTGCGATGCTCACTCGCTGCCGCCTTCCAGGAGTTCGGCGAACCGGTCGAACAGGTAGGCCGCGTCATGCGGCCCGGCGGCCGCCTCCGGGTGGTACTGCACCGAGAACGCCGGGACGTCGAGTGCCCGCAGCCCCTCCACGACGTTGTCGTTGAGGCAGATGTGGCTCACCTCCACGCCGCCGAACTCGGTCTGGCTGACCCGGTCGATCGGGGCGTCGACGGCGAAGCCGTGGTTGTGCGCGGTGATCTCCACCTTGCCGGTGGCCCGGTCCTGGACCGGCTGGTTGATGCCGCGGTGGCCGTAGCGCAGCTTGTAGGTGCCGAAGCCGAAGGCGCGTCCCAGCAGCTGGTTGCCGAAGCAGATGCCGAACACCGGGGTGCCGGTGCCCAGCAGTTCGCGCAGCAGCGTCACCGCGCTGTCGGCGGTGGCCGGATCGCCCGGCCCGTTGGACAGGAACACCGCGTCGGCGCCGGTGTCGAGCACCTGCCGCAGGCTGGAGTTGGCCGGCAGCACGTGGCTGGTGATGCCGCGCTGGGCCAACCGGTGCGGGGTCATCGACTTGATGCCGTAGTCCAGCGCCGCGATGCTGAAGCGCCGGGTTCCGATCGCCTCGACGGTGTAGGCCTGACCGGTGCTCACCTCGCCGGCCAGGTCGGCGCCGGCCATCCGCGGTGAGGCCAGCACCCGCTGCCGCAGCGACTCGGGGTCCAGGTCGGTCGAGGAGATCGCGCAGCGCATGGCCCCCCGCTCGCGCAGGTGCCGGGTCAACGCCCGGGTGTCGATGCCCGAGATTCCCACCACGCCCTGAGCGACCAGTTCCTCGTCCAGGGACCGGGTGGCCCGCCAGCTCGACATCCGGCGGGCCGGGTCACGCACCACGTAGCCGGACACCCAGATCCGCGAGGACTCCTGGTCCTCGTCGTTCACTCCGGTGTTGCCGATGTGCGGCGCGGTCTGCACGACCACCTGGCGGTGGTAGGAGGGATCGGTCAAGGTCTCCTGGTAGCCGGTCATGCCGGTGTTGAACACTGCCTCGCCGAACGTCTCGCCGGCCGCGCCGTAGGACTCGCCGGTGAAGGACCGGCCGTCCTCCAGCACCAGGATCGCCTTGTCAGTCATCCGTGCCTCGTTCTCGCTCGATCGCCGTTATCCACGCCGGGTATCCAGTCTTGTCATCAGCTCCGATGTCACTGTCCAGATCCTGCTCACCGTGCCGCCGGCGCCAACGGTCACCTCGACACCGCCGCGGGCTGCGGCGTCACGGCGCCGTCGCGAGCGGTGGCCCAGCCACGCAGGAAGGTGGCCAGCACCCGGCCGGGCAGCTGCCGGCCGGCGAACGGGGTGTTGCCGGACAGCGACGCCAGCTTCGCCGGCTCCACCAGCCAGCTGCCGGCCGGGTCGATCAGGGTCAGGTTGGCCGGCTCCCCCGCCGCGATCGGGCGGCCGTGGCCGGCGAGCCGGCCGATCACCGCCGGCCGGACGCTCATCCGGTCGGCGAGCCCGGCCCAGTCCAGCCGGCCGGGCTGGACCATCGTCTCGATCAGCACGCCCAGCGCGGTCTGCAGCCCGAGCATTCCGAACGCGGCGTCGCCGAAGGCGTGGTCCTTGTCGTGCGCAGCATGCGGGGCGTGGTCGGTGGCGACCGCGTCGATCGTCCCGTCCGCCAGGCCGGCCCGCAGCGCCTCGACGTCCTCGGCCGGGCGCAGCGGCGGGTTGACCTTGTACACCGGGTCATAGCTGCTCAGCAGGTCACAGGTCAGCAGCAGGTGGTGCGGAGTCACCTCCGCGGTCACCGCGATGCCCTGCGCCTTGGCCCAGCGCAGCACCTCGACACTGCCGGCGGCCGAGACGTGGCAGACATGCAGGCGCGAGCCGGTGTGCCGGGCCAGCATCACGTCGCGGGCGATGATGCTCTCCTCGGCGACCGAGGGCCAGCCCGGCAGCCCCAGCCGGCCGGACAGCTCGCCCTCATGGGCGCAGCACCCGGCATCGGCCAGCCGGGGATCCTGGGCGTGTTGGGCGAGCACCGCGTCGAACGGCTTGAGGTACTCCAGGGCCCGGCGCATCAGCCGGGCGTCGCTGACACAGTGGCCGTCGTCGCTGAACACCCGGACCTCAGCGGCTGACCGGGCCATGTTGGCGATCTCGGCCAGCTGCTCGCCGGCCAGCCCGCGCGACACCGCCCCGACCGGCCGGACGTCGACCAGGCCGGCCAGCTCGCCAAGCCTGGCCACCTGCTCGACCATCTCGGCGGTGTCGGCGATCGGGTCGGTGTTGGCCATCGCGTGCACCGCGGTGAATCCGCCGAGGGCCGCCGCGGCCGACCCGGTGGCGATCGTCTCGGTGTCCTCGCGTCCGGGCTCGCGCAGGTGGGTGTGCAGGTCGACCAGCCCCGGCAGCAGCACCGCGCCGTCGGCCTCGATCAGCTGCGCGCCGTCCGGCGGGCTCAGCGAGGATCCGACCGCCACGATGACGCCGTCGGCCAGCAGCACATCGGTAG
>DASZEI010000417.1:0-2338 GCA_035940975.1 Jatrophihabitans sp.
CGCCGCGCACCAGCACGCCGCCAATCGCGGGTGAGACCGCGTTCAGCAGCAGCGCCAGCCGCATCTGCTCAGCGCCGCGCACCGCCGAGAACGGATAGCCGCTGTCGGCATGTGCTTTACCGGTATGGGTCTTCTCGCCAGAGGTCGTCATGGGGTCGGTGCTCCCGGGGGAAGGAACGCCCAGTCGGCGCGCGGGCCGCTGGTGATCAGGGTGGTCAGGGCGTCGACGTCGATACCGGCCTCGATGGCGTCGGCCAGCCGGTCCAGCTGCCGGATCCGGTTGGCGGTGATGTCGGTATCCGGCGCGGCGGTGAAGTCGCGGCCTGCTCGCGCGGCTACCTCGCTGAGGAACCGGCGGCGGAACTCATCGCTGTCGAAGGCGCCGTGCCAGGTGGTGCCCCAGACCGCGCCGACCCGGTAGCCGTCCAAGAAGGTTTCGGACGGCTCGGCATCACTGCCCGGCACCAGCGAGGTGACCCCGTGGTGGATCTCGTAACCGGTGCTGACCTCGGCCCCGTACGCGAGGCCGGTGGGGCGGCCGAGGATCTTGTCCTGTTGAAAGCGCACCGTCACCGGCAGCAGGCCGAGCCCGGGCACGGTGCCGGCCCCGGACTCGACCTCGTCGACGACGGTGCGGGCCAGCATCTGGTAGCCGCCGCAGATGCCGAGCACCGGGCGGCCCAGCCGAGCGCGGTCGGTCAGGGCGGCGGCCAGCCCCTGCTCCCGCAGCCAGGCCAGGTCTGCCACCGTGGCGCGGCTGCCCGGCAGCACCACCAGGTCGGCCGCGGCGACCTCGGCCGGCGAGGCGGTCCAGCGGACCGTCACGCCCGGCTCCGCGCCGAGGGCGTCCACGTCGGTGGAGTTGGAGGTGCGGGGCAGCCTGATCGCGGCCACCTGCAGCCGCTCGTTGCCGGCCGGCGGGCCGCCGTCCAGGGCCGGCGGGGTGGACAGGGAATCCTCGGCGTCCAGCCGCAGGTCGGGCAGCCAGGGCAGCACGCCGAACACCGGGCGTCCGGTCAGGGTTGTCAGCATGTCGAGACCCGGCTTGAGCAGCCGGTCATCGCCGCGGAACTTGTTCACCACGAAGCCGGCGATCAGGGATTGGTCCCGCTCGCTGAGCAGCGCGAGGGTGCCGTAGAGCGCGGCGAACACGCCGCCCCGGTCGATGTCGCCGAGAACGACGGTGGGCAGGTCGCGCTGGTCGGCCAGCCACATGTTGGCCAGGTCCGCCTCGCGCAGGTTGATCTCGGCCGGGCTGCCAGCGCCCTCGCAGATCACCACGTCGTAGCGCTGCCGCAGCTCGTCGTAGCTGGCCAGCACCTCCTTGCGCAGCTCCGACTTCAGCTCCCGGTAGTCCAGCGCGCCCGCTTCGGCGTAGGGGCGGCCGTGCAGCAGGACGTGCGAGCGCCGGTCGCTGCCGGGCTTGAGCAGCACCGGGTTCATCAGCACGCTGGCCTGGATGCCGCAGGCCTGGGCCTGCAGGGCCTGGGCCCGGCCGATCTCGCCGCCGTCGGCCGTGACGGCGGAGTTGTTGGACATGTTCTGGGCCTTGAACGGTGCCACCGAGACGCCCTGCCTGGCCAGTAACCGGCACAGGCCGGCGGTGAACAGGCTCTTGCCGGCGTCCGAGCTGGCGCCGGCGACCAGCAGCGAGCCCTTCATTCGGTGTCGCCTGCCCTGGTGGCCTCGCGGACGGCGATCGCGGTGACCAGGACGGCGAGGGTGGCGTACTGCACCAGGTGGCTGAGCCGGGTGGCGCGCGGGATGTCGTGTGGTTCCGGCGTCCGGCCGGTGCCAAGGATCGGGCGGACCTCGGTGTGGGTGTGGTAGCTGGTCGGGCCGCCGAGCATGAGGTCGAGGGCACCGGCGGCGGCGGCCTCGCACTGGCCGGCGTTGGGGCTGGGGTGGCTGCCGGCGTCGGACCGCCAGGAGCGGTAGGCCTGGGCGGGTGAGCCGCCGACCTGGCCGGCGAGGGCGATGGTGAGGACGGCGGTGAGCCGGGACGGGATGAGGTTGGCGAGGTCGTCCAGCCGGGCGGCGGCGGTGCCGAACCGGGCGTAGCGGGGTGAGCGGTGCCCGACCATGGCGTCCAGGGTGTTGATGGCGCGGTAGCCGAGCAGGCCGGGTAGGCCGGCGACGGCGCCCCAGAACAGCGGGGCGGTCACCGAGTCGGAGGTGTTCTCGGCGACCGATTCCACGGTGGCCCGGGCCAGGCCCTTGCTCTCCAGTTTCTGGGGGTCGCGGCCGCACAGGCTGGGGCTCAGGGCCCGGGCGGCTTGGAGGTCGTGCTGGTCCAGCTTGGTGGCCAGCTCGGTGGCGATCCGGCGCAGGCTGCGGC
>DASZEI010000418.1:0-2727 GCA_035940975.1 Jatrophihabitans sp.
CGGGCACCCGCTAGCTAGCCGTACAGCCGCGCGACGGTGTCGGCCACACAGCACGGCTTGCCGGCTCCGGCGACCTCGACGGTGACCCGGTTGACCACCTCGACCCCGCCGGGGCACTCGGTCACCGACCGCAACTCCACCCCGGCCCGCACCCGGCCGCCGGCCCGCAGCGCCGCCGGAAACCGCACCCGGTCCAGGCCGTAGTTGACCGCCAGCCGGATTCCCCTTACCCGGTATACCTGATAGGCCAGCCCCGGGATCAGCGACAGGGTGAGGAAGCCGTGCGCCACGGTGCCGCCGAACGGCCCGGCAGCGGCCCGCTCAGGATCGAGGTGGATCCACTGCCGGTCACCGGTCGCATCGGCGAACTGCTGTATGACATCCTGGTCGACCAGCAGCCAACGGCTGTACCCCAGGTGGTGCCCGACCGCCGCCGCCAGCTCGTCGACCGAAGCGAAGACGATGCCCGTCGGCCCCGGATCCGCGATCGGGTCCGCGGACACCGCGGCACCGGGCCTTGGCGGCTTCAGGTCGGCCGGCTCAGGCCGCCTGGTTGCGCGGGCAGTTCTGGTAGACGGCGAGCAGCCACTTCCGGTTCCGCTTGACCAGGATCCAGGACGCCCGGATGGCGGCGGCGTCCGACACCTTGGTCTCGCCGGCCGGCATCACGCCGCCCTGGGTGATCAGCGCCACGGCGCGCGCGTGCAGCGGCTTGATCTCGATCGGGCTGCCGGTGACCGTGCTGCCCTTGTACGAACCGGCGAACTCCGCCTTCATGTACGCGCGGATCTCGTCCCGGCCCTTCTTGTAGAGGCCCGGCAGCATCATCGTGCCGTCCTCGGTGAACAGTTCGGCGAAGGCATCGGCGTCATGCGCTGCCCAGGCTGCCACCATCCGGGCGGGCACGGCTGCGATGGCGGCCTGATCGGCGGCGGAGGGAATGGCACTGGCGGGAGCCGACGTAGTCGCGGTCATGGGCGTTCTCGCTTTCGGTTGTCTCGATGAGGAAGTCGCACGGGGCGCACAGGCGCGGCGCGCGCCGCGAAGCCCGTGGCGTCACTGCTCACCACGAACCGTCGCATCCCCCCGCAACGGCTGCACCTTCGGTATTGCGGGTTCGCCACGATGCCTGCGGCAAGCCGCCGGCAGAGCAGCGACGAAGGTGGTCCGAGGTGTTCGCCGGCTGCCGTGCGGGTGGCCCGTTCGGCGTGGCGGCGCTCGCTAGGCTAGTTTGACACCGCGATACGCGGGTGTCGCAGCTGGAGCCCGTCAGGGCTGAATGGGCGGGAGCATTCGATGCGCAAGCTGGTAGCCGGATTGGCGATCACCCTGGACGGCGTGATCGACGGGCCGTACCACTGGGCACGCCAGGACCAGGCGATGAACGACGTGCTGGCAGCCAGCATGGCCGAGTGCGACGCCATCCTGATCGGGCGCAACACCTACCAGGAGTACGTCCAGATCTGGCCGAACATGGACAGCAACCTGATGTCGGATTTCATGAACAACACCCAGAAGTACGTGCTGTCCAGCACTCTGCAAGCCCCGCTGGAATGGGCCAACTCCGAGCTGGTCAGCGGCGATCTGGCCGACGTGGTGGGCAGGTTGAGGGATCAGCCGGGCAAGAACATCCAGATCCCCGGCAGCCCGGCGCTGGTGCGCTCGCTGCTCCTGCGGGGCCTGCTCGACGAGCTCGACCTGATGGTGCACCCGATCGTGCTGGGCTCGAGCGCCCGGCTGTTCCACGAGGGCGATCAGCTGGACCTGGAGCTCGCCAACACCAGGATGTTCAGCACCGGCGTGATCCACAGCGCCTACCGACCGGCCACCGCACCGCCCCCGGACTATCCCGCGTGACGGTGCCGAGCCGGGCGGCGTGATCGCTCACGCTGCCCGGCCCGGCTTCCCTCGTAGAGCAAGTACCGCGGCTACCGCACGCGAGCGGGTGCCGCCGGTTGTTCGATCGCGCCGGCCGGGTTCGGCTGGCCGGGCAACACGGCCGGCAGCACCAGCGGGCGGCGCGCGGTCCGGTTCAACCACCACTGGGCGACCAGCAGGTGCAGGACCCAGGGCATCCACCCCATCAGCTCGAAGAACGCGGTGAGGTTCCACTGGGAAAAGGTGTTCTTGACAGCCAGCGTGTTGAGCGGCCGGCCTTCCATGATGGCCAGTGTCAGGGCGAAGCTGTAGATCATCATGCGCCGGTGCTCGACCCAGCGGCGCTGCAGCGCCATCTGGAAGCCCCGGACGGTGACCCCGAACCACAGGGTCGCCCACACCAGGCTGCCGATGGCGAACGAGCTGAGGTAGGTGCCGATCCTGTCGCCGTCGCGGTGCAGTGCGAACAGCACCAGCCCGAAGGCCGCCGGCGCGGCGAGGAATACCGAGCCGACATAGACTCGGCCGGTGATCCGGTGCAGGTCCGGGCGGGTGCGCCGCAGCCAGCCCCACATCTGCAGGCAACCGGTCAGCATGGCCACGCTGGCAAAGAGGACATGGATGACCAGCACCGGATAGTGCCAGGTATTGCCCTTGATCAGGAAGACGCCGATGTCGTCGCGATCCAGCCGGTAGTACTTGGGCACCACGTACTTGGCGAGCCATACGAGGACGATGACGCTGAGCAGGGCAAGCAAGGAGTAGCGCCGGAACCACCCGGTCCGGTCCAGCATCGGATTGCTCCTGCGCGCCTGCTGCCTGACAGGACTGGTCGGGACCTTCGGGGGG